>JAZDOF010000910.1:0-4860 GCA_043799015.1 Pseudomonadota bacterium
GGTCCCTCGGGTGAAATGGGGAGGGATAATGTTTTCCGATTTGTTGAAGCTCGTGGAACCCTTGCCGTCCGCGACCCACGTGCTGTTTCATTCCCTGGGCGAGACGACCTCCGCCCCTTCCGGTCAACGACATTATATCGAGTGTTTCAAGTTGGCGGACCTGCTTGATCCGGAACAACGGATGCTGCTCGCTCTGGACATCGACGGACGACCCCTTCCAGCTGAAAGAGGGGCGCCCTTGCGAGTAACCGCCCCATTCAAGCTTGCCTATAAGAGCATAAAATTCGTGCATCGTATGGAATTCGTAGACGAAATGAAAGAAGGCTGGTGGACGATCGCAAACCCCATCTACGATGTGGAAGCGGAAGTCCCCACATGGATGCTTGAAGACGCGCGCCGTTCCAAGCGGGAGTAACCGTCGGAAGTAGCCCGGAAAACGCACCAAAGGTACGAACATACATGGTATCGCCCGTCGTGCCGGTACCCGATCAATAAACAGCCTACATCTGCTGCATCCTTGCAATGGAGACCCCACATGAACTCCAACACAATTGTTGACGCCGGCACGAAGCGGAGTTCCGAGGTAGGCCAACCGGCCCTCGGCAGGAACAGACTAAGCCTTGAAAAGAGCCCATATCTTCTTCAGCACGCCGACAACCCGGTGGATTGGTACGGTTGGGGGGAAGACGCGTTTGAAAAGGCGGCAAGGGAAGACAAACCTGTCCTTCTATCGGTGGGATACTCCACATGCCACTGGTGCCACGTGATGGCCCATGAAACCTTTGAAGATGCCGAGGCGGCCGGGCTCATAAACGAGAATTTCGTCCCTGTTAAGGTGGACAGGGAGGAACGCCCGGACATCGACCATCTCTACATGACCGTGTGTCAGATGATGACCGGAAGGGGGGGGTGGCCCATGACCGTCTTCCTTACTCCGGACAAACGACCGTTCTTCGCCGCTACCTACATTCCACGCGAGAGCCGTAACGGCACGATGGGGATGAAGGAGCTCAGCATTCGAGTCGGTGAGCTGTGGCGGACTAAGCGCAATGAGTTGACTCAGTCTGCGGACAAGATAGCGACGGCCCTCCGGCAGGTCCCCGACTCCTTCCCCGGAGCCATGCCCGATCAAGCGACGTTGAGCAAGGCGTACGATCACTTCGTGGACCAATTCGACCGTGCCTTCGGGGGATTCGGCGACGCTCCCAAATTCCCGACACCGCATAATCTGCTGTTTTTGCTGCGATACTGGAAAAGAACAGGTGAAGCCGAAGCACTGGCGATGGTGGAAAAGACCCTCCGTGCGATGCGTTCGGGAGGCATCTACGACCATGTGGGATTCGGGTTCCACAGGTACTCCACCGATTCCGAGTGGCTTCTCCCCCATTTTGAAAAGATGCTCTACGACCAGGCCCTTTTGACGATGGTATATACGGAAGCCTATCTGGCTACGGGCCGCCCCGAGTATGAACGGACCGCGAGGGAAATCATAGCCTATGTACTTAAAGATATGACGGATCCGCACGGCGCGTTCTACTCCGCGGAGGACGCGGACAGCGAAGGTGAGGAAGGCAAGTACTACGTTTGGACCTATAACGAGATGCGGGACGCGCTTGGCGAAACCCTGGCCGACTTTGCGTCCGGAATCTTCAATGTAAGGCCTTCGGGCAACTTTCGCGACGAAGCGACGGGCGAATACCAGGGAACAAACGTGCTCCATGCCTCTCGTCCGTTTGAACTAACCGCGGTGCGTCTCGGCATGACCGAGCCGGCGTTTATGGATTTGCTGGAGCAAGCGCGCCTGAAGCTGCTGGATGTACGCGAAAAGAGGATTAGGCCGCATCTCGACGACAAGGTCCTCGCCGACTGGAACGGGCTTATGATAGCCGCGCTTGCAAAGGCCGCACAGGCTTTCGAGGAACCGGAGTACTCGGATGCCGCTCAAAGAGCTGCCGGATTCGTATTGACGAGGATGCGCGATCAGCGTGGCCGTCTACTGCACAGATATCGAGAAGGTGAAGCGGCCATACCGGCCCATGCCGACGATTACGCCTTCTTCATCTGGGGATTGCTGGAGCTGTACGAAGCAACCTTTGACGTGAAGTACCTCCGATTTGCCGTAGAGCTTAACGGAGACTTCGCTCGGCATTTCCTCGATGGGAGAAGCGGCGGGTTCAACTTCTCGGCCGATGATTCGGAGAGCCTGCTGTTGCGGAGAAAGGAGATCTATGATGGGGCTACTCCTTCGGCCAACTCGGTCCAGATGCTCAACCTTATCAGGCTTGCGCGACTGACCGGCGATTCAAAGTACGAAGACGCGGCCGGGGAACTTATCAAGGCCTTTTCCGGCAGCCTTCTCAGTTACCCTGCGGGCTTCACCCAAGCTCTCATCGCAGTGGAGTTTATTGTAGGCCCCTCTTGCGAGGTAGTGGTCACGGGCAAGCCGGACGCGGAGGACGCGTCGCTCATGCTACGCAAGCTCAGACGGACCTATGTGCCCAACAAAGTAGTCCTATTCAAGCCCCACGGACCTGTTGCCTCGGACGTGGTCTCCATGGCGCCCTACGCCGCGCGCTTGGGTACTCCTGATGGTACGGCCACGGCCTATGTGTGCCGAAGCTTCGGCTGTGAGCTCCCCACCACGGACCCGGACAAGATGCTTGAGCTACTTGATGCGAATAAACCGTGAAACCGCCGAAAAAATGGAGTACAATCCTAGCCTCTTTTTCTTGGTCGAGCCGAGACGTTCTTGACGGGCTTGTGTTTACGCCGGGGCGTCCTGGTACGTCTAATCACGGCTTATGAGGGCCGAAATCGAAGGGGTTAGGTATGAATTGTGCGCAAGGGTGCGTAGACGAGCTATGCATAAATACACTTAGGATGCTGTCTGCGGACGCAGTTCAGCAGGCTAAATCGGGTCATCCGGGGTTACCGCTGGGAGCGGCTCCCATGGTGTACGTGTTATGGTCGAAGTTTATTCGACACAATCCGGAGAACCCACACTGGCCCGACAGGGATAGATTCATCATGTCCGCAGGCCACGGGTCCGCGCTCTTGTACGCGACGCTGCACCTTTTCGGCTACGAGATCTTACTGGAAGACTTAAAGAATTTTAGGCAATGGGGTAGCAAGACTCCGGGCCATCCGGAGTACAACCCGGCTCACGGCATCGAGGCGACCACCGGGCCCCTGGGGCAAGGCTTCGCTATGGGAGTCGGCATGGCTTTGGCGGAGCGTTTCCTTTCTCATCGTTTCAATCGTCCTGGTGTAAGCGTAGTGGATCATTACACATACGCCCTGGTGTCCGATGGAGACCTGATGGAAGGGATTTCCTATGAGGCTGCGTCACTGGCCGGCCATTTGGGCCTTGGAAAGATAGTTTACCTCTATGACGACAACCATATATCCATTGAGGGCGATACCTCGATAGCTTTCACTGAGGACGTGGAGGCGCGCTTCAAGGCGTTCAACTGGCATGTTCTCAGGGTGCAGGACGGTAACGACACGGCGGAAATTGAAGCTGCAATACGAATGGCTCGAGATGAGACGGCGAAACCGTCCCTGATCATGGTCCGCACCCATATCGGGTACGGCAGCCCAAAACAGGATAAGTCGAGCGCTCATGGCGAGCCCCTCGGGGATGAGGGCCTGGCCAAGACCAAGGAGAAGCTCGGGTGGCCTCTGGAGCCAAGGTTTCATGTACCGGACGAAGTACGTCTCTTCATGGAGAATCCGGTGCGCCGGGGCAAGGAATTGGAGTCCGATTGGAACAAGAGCATGGCCACCTATCGGGAAGGCTTTTCCGATGATTGGGCCGAGCTTCACGGCGCCCTACTCGGGGAGCCGCCCCTCGGATGGGACGAAAACCTTCCTAAGTTCGCGCCCGGTGACGGCGCGCTTGCCACTCGAGCCGCGTCCGGAAAGGCTTTGAACGCCCTTGCCGGGAAGTTGTTCAACTTAATGGGCGGGTCCGCTGATTTGGCTCCGTCAAACCAGACCGTGATATCAACTTCTTCCGATCATTGCAGTGCCGATCTCGCGGGGCGCAACCTCCGTTTCGGAGTCAGAGAGCACTCGATGGCGGCTATAGTTAACGGAATGGCCCTGCACGGAGGGTTGTACCCCTATTGTGGAACATTCCTGGTTTTCAGCGACTACATGCGGCCGTCTTTGAGGCTCGCGGCACTAATGGGCGCTCATTCGATCTTCATTCTTACCCATGACAGTATAGGGGTGGGTGAAGATGGTCCGACGCACCAACCGATCGAACACGTTTGTGCTCTAAGGGCGATTCCGGATTTCACGGTCTTACGACCGGCCGATGCCAACGAGACGGTGGCGGCTTGGCGCATAGCGATTCAACGAAAGGGCCCCGTTGCCCTTATCCTTACTCGCCAGAATCTCCCGATTCTCGATCCCGCGCAATGCGACATCGCTTTGGGAGTATCCAAAGGTGCGTACGTTGCCTCCCCGAGCGCCGGCCGGCCGGATGTTCTGATCATTGCATCGGGGTCCGAGGTGCATCTCGGGATGGAAGCCCAGCGCAGGCTCCTTACGGAAAACGGCATTAAATCAAGTGTGATTTCAATGCCATCATGGGAGTTGTTCCTTGAGCAACCCCGAGAATATCGCGATGCCGTGCTGCCCCCGGATGTCAAGGCCCGCGCCGCGATAGAGGCCGGCACGCCGCTGGGATGGCGCGAATGGGTTGGAGATGCGGGCGACATCATCGCAATCGACCATTTTGGGGCATCGGCCCCCGCACCAGAGTTGATGAAGCGCTTCGGATTTACCGCGGACAACGTGGTTGAACGGATCAGGGCGTTGTTGGGAAAGTGAAACTCGTAAGGTAGGCAAATG
>JAZDOF010000903.1:0-3053 GCA_043799015.1 Pseudomonadota bacterium
GCATGCCCGGCCAGATGGAAACCTATCTCAACGTTAAGGGCGCGGACGACGTAATTCGGAAAATCATAAAGGTGTGGGCCAGCGCATTTACCACAAGAGCCATCGCGTTCCGATTGGAAAAGCGCATGGAAATGGAGAAAGCCCCCATCGGGGTTGCGGTACTCAAAATGGTGGATGCCAAATGCGCCGGAGTGTGTCTCACGGTACTCCCGACTTCGGGAGACACGTCCAGAATCGTGGTGGAAGGAAACTGGGGACTCGGTGAAAGCGTGGTAAGCGGAGAAATCACACCGGACCAGTTCATCGTGGATAAGGTGTCCGGCGAGTTCGAATGCGTGCTCGGAGATAAACAGAAAATGGTCTGCTACCACTCCACCGGGACCCGCGTTGTCGGTGTACCTGTGGAAATGAGAGGATGTGCCTGTCTTCTTGAGGGAGAGCTGGGCGAGATCGTTCGCATCGCCAAGGAGGTCGAAGCCCATTTTAGCTCGCCTCAGGACCTGGAGTGGGTTGTGGACAGAGATCTCCCTCTCCCGGAAAGCATCTTCTGGGTTCAAACCCGGCCGGCCAAGTGCGCGATTAAGAAACAGGACGACGCAGAGTACCTCGCCGAATTGATGACGCGAATATTCAAGATGTGAAGCTTTGGGAAAGGATAGTCGTGTATAATGAGTGATCCCGGCGTAAACGGGCAGTGAGCGGAAGTACCCAACCTTAATCCTCATCCTCTGAAGGTGCCGACCTTTATGTGGTGAGGCTTCAGCGGTCTCGAAACAGCCCCGGTGTTTTATCGGGCCGCGGGCCGGCTGGACGCAACAGCCGGCCGCTCGACCTGAAAAGGAGAGTCCTTTGCGGAGAGGCCGGGGTTGACGCTCACCATAACACCGCACGAATGCGCGCCCAATAGGCGCCGCTCGGGGAGGCCGCCCATGACGGTTCTATTTTCCCAGTATTGGGACGTTATCACCGATCGTTTCGATGAATACTCCAATTTCATCATGTCGGAATACCAACCGGTATTGACAAAACTTGGGATTAGTCTCATCGGCGGCTATTATGTCGCCGTGGGAGAAGGTCCCCGCATTGTGGCCGTGGCGACGGTCCAACACGACAACTACCTGCGACGCATCCTCGCCACCGAAGAATACCGGAACGTGACGAACAAACTGCTGGGCATGGTCTGCAACTATTCGAGCCGCCTCTGGGTTTCCAGCGGCCGGATCAAGGAGGGACCGTACCAGATCCAAACGGGTGCCTGGAAATTCAACCAGTACTACAACATCGTTCCCGGGAGGGAAGAAGACCACTACAAATTCGTTAAAGAAGAGTGCATGCCTTCCATGGAAGACATGGGCGTGCCGATCACCCAAGGCTGGAGACTGGTCATAGGCGCGGGGCCTACGATTCTCGCCGAATGTACCGGCAGGAATATGACCAAAATTGCGGAATGTATCGACACTTCGGAATTTCGTCGGCTCGTCCGTACCCTCAAGAAGACGTACGCCACCGACTACTCCAGCAAAATCCTCGCACCCACCGGCAGGATCGAGGTCCCCTTCATGATTCGTGAGATGTTCAAGAAATTCTGAAAGGAGTGATGGCATGTATGTCCGTATGACCTTCTTCAAGGTTAAAGACGGCAAAATGGCCGAACTGCGGGAACTCTACAACGATCGTGTCATACCGGCCCACAAGCAGCACAAGGGGATCCGGTTCGTCCATTTGCTGGAATGCCTCGACAATAAGAGCGATGGGATTTCCGTCACAGCGTGGGACACCAAGGCCGACCTCGACTCGTACGAAAAAAGCGGCGAGTACGATAAATTAAAGGGCATGTTCGCGCATCTATACCAGGGAGAACCGTCCTTGAAGTCGTTCGAGGTTACGGCGAGCTCGGAGCCGATTCTATTAAGGCTCTTCTAATCTATTGTGACGCTCCTTGAAATTTGCGGTAAAGCCGGCCCGGCGGAACCAAGGCAACGTAGCGGGTTTTATACCCGCCCGCCGTCGGCGTCCAGGGGACGGGCGGGGATACAACCCGCCCCTACCGTTGTTTGTTTCGATTCACTCAACCGTTCAGGGTTCCCGCAATTCTCAACGCGTGACAAAATAACAATGGACCTTGTTCGGAGTTCGGAGTTAGGTTGACGACGGCGTGCGCGGAGGTAGGATTTCCGGGCCGCCCCCGGCTGAAGCCGCGGAAATGTTTGGTTGTCCTTGTGCACGGCGTCTTCCGCTGGGGGACCCATTGAGAAGGACGGCCCCGTTCAAGGAGGAAAGCAATGACGCCCCGCCCCGCCCCGGAAGGATGGTTGGCGGAGATTTTCAGCCGTGCGCTGCCGTACCTCGATACGAGAAACAATGAAATCCACGCGCGAATTTCCTATTACTTCGCTTTGCGTTTAATAGAAAGTGAGGGGGGAGACCCCGGGGTCATCCTCCCCGCAATCCTCATCCACGACGTAGGTTGGAAAAGCGTTCCCGAGGAAGATCACCTCAAGGCCTTCGGACCCGGTGATTACGACGTTAAGTTGAATCGTATCCATGAAGTGGAAGGAGCTGCCACAGCCGGAAGGATCCTCGCCGACATGGGATACGACCCCGCGTGCACCGCAGAAATAGTGGAGATCATCAGCGGCCACGATTCGAGGCTCGAACCGCTTTCGCTCAACGACGCCATCGTCAAGGATGCGGACAAGCTATGGCGTTTTTCCGAGGAAGCCCTAGATATAGATCCGAAGAGATTCAAGCTTGACCCCGCGTCCCACGCGGCGGGGCTCAAACATCGGATTGACGAATGGATGCTCACTAAAACGGGAAAAAAACTGGCAGCCGAGGAGCAAAGCCGACGCGCGGAGTTCTTCGGGCCTCCGAAATAGAAGTCCCGATTCTGAAGCCGTAGGGACCTGCGCCGCGGCTTGGACAGGGCGCCGTGAAGGCGTAGAGGAACATTCATGAAAGAGGTAAGGTTTACTCTGAACGGAACTCCGCAGACCTGTTCGGCGGATGACGATTCGGTTCTGATGGATTTCTTGCGTAAAGATAAAGGATTG
>JAZDOF010000911.1:0-3389 GCA_043799015.1 Pseudomonadota bacterium
GGAATACCATTCTCCAACCGAGTCGCATCGGCAAACTTAAGGCTGTGAGCCAGTTTACGGCCTTGGTCCCTCTCATAGTCCATTACCAGTACCAACTCTTTTCTATTCCCATCGACTTCCATGTGATCGGCACGGTGTTCATCTACATCGCCCTGGCCCTGACGCTCTGGTCCGGAATCGACTATTTTTGGCGTTTTTATTGCGTGTGGGAAGCCGGCGAAGGGGATGGGACGCCGTAGAGGTGCGACGTCATCGGACGCGGTCGAGGAGCTTGAACGAGGGAGAATTGATGATCGGGCTTGATACGGGATTCTTCCTTGAGCTCCTTAAAGGGTTTAAAGAAGCGGTCCGCATATGGGAACCGGGACTCGACGATGAGGTTGAATCGGCGGCGCTCGGTTCTTCGCTTCGGTCAATCCGAATCTATGATACGCCTAACTTCCCGCAAAATCTGTTTTACGTCGTAAGGTTTGCTCAAGAATCCCCTTGCTCCGGAGATGCAGGCCTTCTTCACGGGGCCGTGAGCGGAATAGCCGCTTGAAATGAGCACCTTGGCGTGAGGGTCCATTTTGAGCAGTTCGTCGAGACATTGGGCCCCGCCCATGTCCGGCATGATAAGATCTAGGATCACCAACCCCACCGAAGGTCCTTCCCGCCGATAGACATCCAATGCTTCTCTTCCGGTGGCGGCCGTCAATACCTTGTACCCGGATTCGGTTAGAAGCTGGGTTCCAAGGTCACGTATCGAGGCGTCGTCATCCACTAGAAGGATCGTCTCCGTACCGGCGTCCGGAAACTGAGTTTCGTTCTCCGATCGTGTCGGAACCTCCCCGGTCATGGCGGGCAAATATATCTTGAAAGTAGTGCCCGTACCCGGTTCGCTATAGCAGGTAACGTGACCGCCATGGGTCTTGACGATGCCGAAAACCATCGACAGCCCGAGTCCCGTTCCCTCTCCGGGCTTCTTAGTTGTAAAGAACGGCTCGAAGATCCGATCCTGAACTTCCTTGTCCATGCCGTGGCCGGTATCGGACACCATTAGGAGTACATAATCTCCCGGTCGAACCTCTGCGTGCGCCTCGCAATAATCCGCATCGACCTTTACGTTCCTGGTCTCTATAACGAGGCTTCCTCCGTCAGGCATGGCCTGCTGAGCGTTGACGGCCAGGTTCAGGAGCAATTGCTCCATCTGGGCGGGATCAGCGTTGACGGGGTTGATGTCGTCGCTCGGGCGAAGCTCGACGGAAATCATTTTGGGTAGCGTCAACACCAGAAGCTGTTCCACTTGCTTGAGCTCATGATTCAGATCTATCGGTCGCGGGCTCGACTCGGTCTTCCTGCTGAACGTCATGATGCGGCGGACCAGGTCCCGGCCTCGAACGGCAGCGCTTATGACCGAATTGGCTTTTTGACGTTCCGCTTCGTCCTTGGCCCCAATCAGGAGCATCTCGGAAAAACCAAGGATTACGGTAAGGATGTTGTTGAAGTCGTGCGCAATGCCGCCGGCGAGTGTACCCAGGGACTCCATTTTTTGGGCCTGGACGAGCTGGTCTTTGAGGCTCTTTTCTTTGCTCGTATCCACCACGAAGCCCAGCGTCGCCGGGTCGCCCTCATAGTCTATCGAAGCCACCCACACCGATGCGTTGAACAGCCTACGATCCTGTCGTAATCCCCGCACCTCATAGTATGAGGGGACTCTCTTGCCCGACGAAGTATCCTGACTCAGTCGCTTGATCAGCTCTCTGTCCTCCTGAACGTAGAGCGAAACCACGGGAAGACCGACTATTTCCTCAGGATCGTCATAACCGAAGATTCGCGCGAAGGCAGGATTCACATATATATACCTACCGTGACGCGCCACCCGAATCCCTATCGGGGACAACTCGATCAGGTGCCGCATTCTCTCCTCGGAACGTCTCAACGCTTCCTCGGCGCTTTTTCGCTCCGTGATGTCACGGTCCACGGCCAAAATGTACTTGTGATTACCAAGCCTGAGCAAGCGGGCATTGATATCCAGCGGAAAAGCGGATCCGTCCTTCCGCCGGTGCATGACCTCCAGCTTGAGATTCTCTCCGCCAACGATACGCATCAGGCGTTCACGGACCCCTTCCGACGACTCCGGCGCGCTCAGATCGGATAGGTTCATGCCCAACATTTCCGCGAGAGTATAACCATGCATCTGGGCCGCAGTGGGGTTGGCGGAGACTATTCTGCCAAGCGACCCGTCCTCGGCGTCCAGAACGTAAATGGCATCCCCCGCGCTCTCGAAAAGGGTACGATACTCCAGTTCGCTCTTTTCCAGGGCCTGTTGGACGCCCTCACGCCTGGATATTTCCCTCATGAGGTCCCGATTGGTGCACATGAGTTCGGCGGTGCGAGTCTTGACGCGCCGTTCCAGCTCACGACGATTCTTGTCCAGTTCGGTCTTTTGCTCCTGTCGTACAATCTCCATTGCTGCAAGGTTGCCCAACAGTGAAAGCGCGGCAAGTTCCGACGAGGCGAACGATCTCCTCGATCGGCTAAACGCGTACAAGACGCCCAGCGGCCTGGCAGCCATGTGAACGGGCACGGCCATGCCCGAAAGGAGACCTTCTCCCCGGACGATATCGTGTAGAAGCGGCTCTATCTGTTCAAAGTAATCCTCTACAATATAGCCTTCACCGGTACCGGCCACCTTTCCCCCAAGGCCCCCGCCGAAAGGTATTCGCATTTTCTTGAACGCGTCCGTCCGGATACCCGACCAAGTGTGCATGAATACGTAACCCGCGCGTTCGTCCCGTAACGCGATGTAAGAAGTATCCGTGCCCAGGAGCTTTCGACTTTGTTCTACTACCAGCAGCAGGTTTTCTTCCAATCGACGATCCGCGGTCATTGCCGTGGCAAGGTCGTAAAGAGCCTGAAACTTGGCCAGTTCTAAAGAAAGACGGGCTTCCGCCTGTTTACGAACCTCTACTTCAAGCTCCAGCAGATGGTTGATCTTAAGAAGCTCCGCTGTGCGCTCCGAAAGGGTCTTTTCAAGTTCGTCGAACGTGGAGGGCGTACTTGCCTCGATGCCGGCCGACTGGTCTACGTGGTCTACGACCAATCCGAGGTCGCGAACCTGGATTACGCGTTGCACCGGAACGGTCTGCAGCCGTTCGGCCGTTTTGTTGCTGTCCTTCATTCACGGCCTCCGCCGATGTATACGGAAGGGTAAATTTCTTAGAAGAAAGCGGGCCTGCGGCCCCTGAACAAAGCGTCATCATCAAAGGGGGCAGGAGGCCCCTGAATATGAGACAAGCCTGTGCGCCCGCCCTCGGGGGACGGTTTACCGGCGGCATCCGATAGGGGAAACAGCTTACCACAATACCGCGGCCACATGAAAGGCTTTGATCGTACCGCCATTTTCC
>JAZDOF010000922.1:0-3842 GCA_043799015.1 Pseudomonadota bacterium
AGTCGGGAACCAGGATTTTTACCTTTGTCCCGTCAAACCGTTCCTTTTCCTCATAGCGATCAGCCATGCCTTGACTCCTCTTCTTGATGTGTATAGCAGCGGTTCCGCGCTCCGCGAGCTGCGGATTTTGGGCTTTGGACTTCCACAGATAGTTCGATGGGCGAGTCAAGCAATTATGAATCACTGTAGCCGGCGCCGCAATATTTTTTTTGAATTTTCGGCACAGTGGCACGTATTTTGAATATTAACATACAAATCATGACTCATTCGTCACCCTCATGCTATGCGTAAAAAAATACAACCCATCCGCCTGAAAAGAACCGTGTCGCCTAGGTTGGGTCGCCGCCTAGCCCGCATTCCCGGCAACGATCGGCTCGGTACCAAGTATTTTATTGATATCTTTCTTGAACTTTGCCTTGTGCTTGATTATTTGCGATTCCTTTGCCATTACCATGTCCAATTGGCGGGTATGCATGAGCATGTACCCCAGTATCATGAGTCGGCTCTCCATGTATTCCAGGTCCCGTCCCTCCACCCTTGCGAAGAGGTTGTCGTCGGCCACCTCGATGCGAAAGCCGTAATCCTCGAGTACCTCACCTATGAAGGTCACACGGCGTGTACGTCGTGTCTTGTCGGCCGCACCGCCTTTGAAGCCGAAACTGACGTAGTTTTCGATGGTTCGGTCGCTTACGAGGGCCTCCACAGTGCAGAAATGGAATCCGAACCGGGACATAAGGCTACAGAAATGCTTGGATATCATGAAGTAGTTGCGCGCGGAATAGGGGGAACTCATGGAGGGATCAAGGGCAGGGTTGGTGGTGGCCTGCACCAGGATGGACATCATACCCTTTGCGTCCACCGGCGGAGGGCCTTCCCATGGAATGGCGGATGCGCCCCGCCATATGGCCGACATGGGGATCGAATCGATATCTTCGAGCTTGACGAACTTACCGTCCACAGGCTTGTTGAAGCCGTCGTCG
Organism: Pseudomonadota bacterium; assembly: GCA_043799015.1. Taxonomy (GTDB): domain Bacteria; phylum Desulfobacterota; class Desulfomonilia; order Desulfomonilales; family Desulfomonilaceae; genus JAZDOF01. The sequence goes on from JAZDOF010000922.1 coordinate 981, forward strand.
AGATTGAGTATCCACCACTGCATAGCTCTATTGTGCCAAAGTTGCTTGCTGGAGCGCTCGGAGAATCGGTGCTCCTTGCCGAAGTTGAACATTTCGAAAACGGCTTTTTCATGTGAGAAACGGGTGATGTCGTGGTACGTCAAGCACTTGCGAGGGTGGAAATCGGTGGACTCCGGATTCAGCAGGTTCAAAGGAACGATGTGAATCGCAGCGCGTTTTAGGGTTTCGTACACCGGGCTGCCCTGCATGAGGTTTTTTCTTACCCGGGGCCGTGACAGAAGCGTCTCTATGCGGCCCTGGTATATCTTTCGGCCGTCCGCGTCCACGGTTACCAAGTCCCCTTGATTGAGAATCCTGGTGGCGTCGGCCACCCCGAAAACAGCAGGGACTCCGAATTCGCGGGCCACATTGGCCAAGTGACCGGCCACTCCACCGACTTCGGTTATGATCGCTACGGCCCTGGATAGCAGGGGAGCCCATCCCGGGAGGGCCTGCGCGGTAACAAGCACCGCCCCGTCGGGGAATCTTAATTTGTCGGCGTCGCTTCTAACGGTGAAGACCGGTCCGTACGCCGCGCCTTTGGAAGCGGTTATGCCGCCCGCGGCCACTATTCCGCAATCCGCTTCCGCGCCGGGGCCGCCATCGGCGGCAGGGGGGGCTTCGGATTGTACCAGAGGCCTGCACTGAAGCAGGAATATCGTGCCTTGAGGAGTGATGGCCCATTCTATGTCCTGCGCGGAACCGTAGTATTCCTCCAATCGCACGCCCATGGCGGCCAGTTGAAGGCACTGCTCATCGGTTATGGACTGGGCCGTGCCGCGTTCACCGGTCATGTCGAGCCGGCATACTCCTTCTTCAGGGTCGCAGACAAACTCCCTTTCCTTATTCTTTATTTGCTTCTCCGTTATTTTCAAGCCGCCGTCCCGGCCGACCACGATCACGTCGGGGTCCACGCTTCCGTCAACCACCGCCTTGGGCAACCCCCAGACGCTATTGATGAAGATGGACCGGTCCCCCGAATCCAGGGGATTACTGGAATACATCACCCCGCCGCAGGCGGCGTCCACCATGGCCATGCATCCGACGCACATGACCACGTCCTCGTCGGGTATGCCCATGTTTAGGCGATACGTAACCGCAGGCAGGCCGTACTTGCCGGCAATTATCTCTTTGTAGGAGTCCAAGATACCGTCTTCACCCACATTGAGCTTTGACTTGAACTGGCCGGCAAAGGAACGGCCCTCGGCATCTTCTCCCAGGGCGCTGCTTCGGACGGAAACCTTTACTCCTTTGCCCGCGTGCTCTTCTACCTTGCGGTATGCCTCCATTACGGCATTCTTCACCTCTTCCGGAAGGGGAGAGTTTATTATCAACCGTTGAATATCCGAACTAAGCCTGTAAAGGTCTCCCGGCTTCTCGATATCCGCGGCCTGGATCCTACGTGCAATTTCCGCCTGTAGGTCGTTGGCGCGGAAAAACTCATGGTAAGCACGGGATGTTATCACGAACCCTTGTGGTACCGGAAGGTCGATGCGATTGCCGATTTCCGCCACATTGGCCATCTTACCTCCCACATGGTCAGCCAGTCCGCGGTCTATCTCGGAAAACGGGATGACCAGGGGCCCTTCGGCAACGACCGGACGTGCGGCAAGCTCCTCGTTGACTTGGGCTTGAATATTCTTGAAGGTATCGAACAGATCCGCGTATTTCCCTGGGGCCAATTCGTCAAGGTGCTTAACGATTCGAAAGACGTTCACGGATATGGCCGTACATCGCGAGCGAACAAAGGACATGTCGAAGGGTTGACTGCCTTCGAGCGCCTTTTCCAATTCGGTTCTTATTTCGTGAGCTTTGTTGTTGGCCGTAATAAGGAGCTTGAAGTTATGGTACCTCGATGCAAAGGCCGCTCGGAGTTCATCGGCGCTTTCGTCCCGGTAATCACTGCCGCCGGCCCTAAACAGTCTCCTGAATAACTCCAGGACCTTCGCCATGTCACAACCTCTTGTCCAGTTCGCCGACGGGCATTTGACCGCTCGAGGGAGCGGACCCGACATCACCCGGTAATTCCGCGGAAGCCTCCTCGGGTACCCACCATTTCAGCCGTTCGACACGGATCCTGTAAACATGTTTGGAGGCCCATCCCACCAGTACCAAGAACCCCACCAGCCCTACAAGAATGGTCATGTTAACGACCGTTTGGGAGGACACCAGCTCCAGTAGCAGTTCTTGGGCTTTGTCCGTAAGATATGCCCACGGTCCGACAAAAATGACAAAAGCGATCGACCTATCCAAGAACGTAACATGTACCCCGTCCTCGTCTTCAGGCACGTCGGCCGGCAGTGGTTCAGTCGGTTGATTCATCTCAGTTTTCGTTTCGTTTTCGGTCAAGTGGGGCATTATCGTCCTCCAAATACCTGTTGCGGGGGGCCAAGATATAAGACCACCGGGGAACGATAGTTGCAAGAAGTATTCCGCCGATTCAGTGGCCGTGGCTTCGTAAGAGCCGGAGAAAGGACCGTACCCAACCGAACTCCACCCGGCCGAACATCCGTCGTCGCTATACGGCGAAGCGGAGATGTCGCCTCGGCCCATTCTCGGTCGAAAGCGGAGGTGATGATTCATCTCGTCCCGGCTCCGGCTCAAATGGGGCGCCGAGCGACGTCACCGGGAGGAATTGACAATATGTAAAGATCCCCGACACTCCATGGAGTTCCACGGCGCACCTCGATGCATTTCCTTCATATCGAGCGGGCGTTTACCTTGCTAATGGACCGGTACCTTGGTATGAAATGATTTCCTGAAGGAAAGCCCGGATTGGACCGCGTCATTCGATCGGTTTTGCATAAGGGAGGAGGCCGTGAA
>JAZDOF010000936.1:0-2141 GCA_043799015.1 Pseudomonadota bacterium
GGCGAGCTGGACAAGAAGATGGAATCTTCGGTCAAGAAGGCATCTCGATCGGAGCAGGACGTCGCGGAAGAGAAGAAGAGGATCAAAGCGCAGACGAAGGCGGTTGAAACGGTTCAAAAAGAGCTGACCGACCTCCGTAAGGACGTGCTCGATCATAACACCAAACTGGCCAACGCCGTGAAGAAGGCCCTACCCAAAGTCAAAATCGCCGCCGTCGCGGAGATCAAGGACATGATCACTCCGCTTGAGCAAAAGGTAACCGCCTTGAAAGCCGATGTCGAGAGCGGCCACAAAACCCTTGAAGACATTAAGAGCCGGCCCGCCGGAGGCTCGGCCCCAACCGTCCCCGCCGCCCCTGCCACGGCCGGAGAGGACGTGGGGAAGAACATCAGAGCAATTCACAAGAGAATCCAAGAATTGGAGGACATTCTGGCAAGCCACAAGGCATTCCTGCTGGAGGTGGGGTCCAAAGTCCACGACATAGAAACGTCTCTCAAGCGTCGTGGGCAGGGGTGACAAACTCCGCATCAAGCTAGGGGCCGGGCCGGACCAGCGGTAACCCGGCATGGCCCGCAAGCCTACAATTCCTTGATCGCCGCCTCAAAACCCGCCAGCGCCCCTTCGATGGTCTCGTCGGATACGCAATACGCTATTCGGAAGAACCCCGGCGCCCCAAAACCCGTGCCGGGGACCGTAAGTATAAGCTTTTTCTGTAGGAGCCCCACGAAGGTCACTTCGTCCGGTATGGGCGATTTCGGGAACAGATAGAAAGCGCCTTCCGGCTTCACGCATTCGTATCCGAATGAGGTCAAAGCCGAGTACAGTTTGTCACGTCTTCCCTTGTATATCCCCACATCGACCAGCGACCGCAGACACTTACCCACGGCCCTTTGAGCAAGGGCAGGGGCGTTGACGAAGCCGAGGATGCGGTTGCAGAGAACCAACCCGTCCATGACGCTTCCCGCGTCTTCCATGGCAGGATTGAGTGCTATGTACCCGATACGTTCCCCGGGCAACGACAAATCCTTAGAGAACGACGTTACCACTATACTGTGGGGATAGGCCTTGAGGATACTGGGCACCACGACGCCGTCATATACAATCCCCCGGTAGGGTTCATCGGAAATCAACACGATTCGCCGGCCGATTTCTTTACTCTTTCGGTCCAGCAGGTCCGCCAACCCGCGTATCTCAGCTTCACCATAAACCTTGCCCGTGGGATTGTTCGGCGAATTGACGAGCACCCCGGCGGTGTTGGAGTTGATGGCCTGCTCGATGGCGTACAGGTCCGGTGAGAAATCCTCTTTGGTGGGAACCGGTACCGCCTTTCCTCCGTGATTGTCCAGATAGAACCCGTATTCCACAAAGTAGGGCTTCAGAACAATGACTTCATCCCCTGGATTCAGGATGGTCTTCAGTGCTACGTTCAGGCCCCCTCCGGCTCCGACCGTCATGACGATGAAGTCGCCGCCGATCTCTACTCCTTCATCCTCGGTTATCTTTCGAGCCACAGCGGCACGGACGTCCGGGTAGCCGGCATTGGGCATGTAGGCATGCACTCCCGGTTGTGATGACCCGGCAGCCTCCCGGAGAGCCTGCTTGACTTCCGCCGTGGGCTCCACGTTGGGGTTGCCGAGGCTAAAGTCGAAGACTTTGTCCGCACCATGTTCCTTCTTGAGCTTCGCTCCCTCTTCAAACATCTTTCGTATCCAGGACGAGCGCTCCATGAACACCTTGATTTTTTCCGAAACCGGCATGAGCTACTCCTTCCGAGTATTTATCGGGGCACACATAGGGACGATCGGATCGAGTTTCCGGCGGATAGTACAAACGAAAGCCCGGCTTTCAAGAATTGCATCCAGGTGAAGAGCCGGGCTTTCGACCTTGCATCAGCCCTGTATTTTCAGGGACTTCGAGTGTATCATACCGGCCGCCGGCATGTCAAACACTATGTTTTCCCGCCCGTAAGCGGATGGTTACTCCCGACCCACGGCAAGGCGACGACGAATTGCCTCGCAGAGAGTAAGGACTGGGGGGCCGAAGCCGAGAACCACGGTCACCTCGGCAGGCGGAACGGGCTGTAAGAGCCAACAACAGGGATGGTCAGTCTTCCCCAATGATCCGGCCGACGAGATTGTCAA
>JAZDOF010000991.1:0-7048 GCA_043799015.1 Pseudomonadota bacterium
ATCAGGATCACGCTGCTCTTCACGTTAACCCCTCGGAGGGCACACCGCACATACAACGGATATTCGCCCGGAGATCCGGCTTTCAGTTTTACCGACATGTCGTAGACTTTTTCTTCGCCCCACAACTCGATCCACCTTTCAGCCATGGGGACTTTCGTCTTCACCCGGTCCGACGTAATGGACAGTACCGTACTGCCCCGTTGGTATACCCTGCCCGGGGTTGCGGCGACAATCTGAAGGCCGTTTGGGTTCGGTGCGGACAGCGTTATTCCACCATAATCCGATTCAGCCCCTTGATTCCGTGCCTTTACCTCCACGGTAAAGGTTGCGCCCGGGCGTACCGTGGAAGGCACCTTAACATCAACAATCTGAGGCGCGGCTTCCTTGGCCTGCCCTACCTCGAAGATATCCGTGCTCCACCTCTTGCCGTCTATGGATACATAAAGAGAATATCGGCCATGGGCAAGGGCCCCACCTGATGGTCCTTTGAAATCATTAGGATATATCAAGAACATGTGGGATCCGGCCGGAAGGTTTCCGCCGAAACTCGCGTCGCCGCCCGGTCCCTTAATGACCACGTCGAGTTTGTGCGATTCCTCGCCTCGATTGGCGTACCAAAACCGCAACGAGTTGCCGGCGGCATCGGCGAACCTGGGAATCTGGGTCATCAGGTCGGGATGTCTTTGGAACACCTTGCCCGCGGAGTGCGAAATAACGGTTTCAGGCCCCCGAGGCTCGGCGGAGGCGGGGGGTTCGGTCGGCCTTGTCGCCTGCGAATCAGGGGGTTGGTGTTCCGCTGCCCGTGAATCCGACCTTTCCGGATCGGGCGCGTTGTTCGACGGCGGGACCCCTATGCCTCCCAGAATTGCGAGGGCCTTATCGGCCCCGCTTTCATCACCGGCAGCCTTCGTTGAAGCCTGGTCACGCGACCCCGGACCCGCATCCGCGGCTATCGGTTCGCCGACGTCGGTACCCTGGAGCACCCCCTCAACGAGGATTATTTGCTTCTGTTCTCCCCGTGTACCGCCGAACTGCCCTAAGAGCCGGTTGAGTCCTCGGGCCGTGCGTATATCCATTTTGTGGACCTGGCTTCTGCGCGTGGCGTGGTAAAGCCATATGGACCCGTTGCGGTCCGGTACGATCAGTACTACGTGGTAGTGCAATACCCCGGCGGCCACGCGCTTGGTCGGACGACTGATACTCCCCGGATAGATCCTCCCCGGCTGCATTTGGCCGAGCATAGCCACCCACGCCTGTCGATCCTGCAAGTCGAACCCCCGTGTAAGCCGGGCATCAATCCGCTCCACCTGACGAGGCTTCCCATCCGGCATGATCACCTGTCGAGGGATCCCCTCGGTAAGATTCAGTATAAGATCCCAGCCGAAATCCCAATCTTCCCCTAGAGGGGAATTTGGGCCGCTGTTACCCTGACGGTCACGTTTCACTTCACTTATGGTGAAATTCTTGTTGAGCAAATAACGTGCGGCGCTGACCACCAGACCGCTGCAGTTGAGTCCGGGTTCGTCGAATACCTCGTCAGGGCGGCTGAACGTCGTAAACACTCCCCTTTGATCCAAGGTTCCGTCATCCCGATAGGGTATTCCGAGAAAAGTATTTACCAGATCAACTGCTTCCGTCTTTTTTGCTATGTTTCGCTTGATCAGTATTTCGGGCGCGGGTACCTTCTCGCCGAAGGCAGGCCCAAGGAACACGGCAAGTAGGAACACAATTCCCAGGGCAGGGGCCGTGCAGTTCAATGGGTTCCGTTTCACCGGGCCTCCAGGTGTGCATAAAGATATTCGTTTCATTGTAGCAATTGATTCAAATCTATGCAAGCGTAAGTGTCGAGCAATGTTTCCTAGATAGCACTCTTTCATCCTAATTAGGTTTATGTTTGGTGCGTCATTAGGACTGCCCCTCATGTGGTGCTCCCTCAACTGACCGTAAACGTCAGCCTTCTGGCAAGAGTGTCGTCCAAATAGACCTCTACGGTCCACAACCCGGGCTTGTGTTTGAACAGTTCACCTACCGCAAGACTGTGCACCCGAGTGGTCCCTCCCTTCGGCCGTTCGGAACCGTCTTTGTTTTCCATCTGGATGTCGTGAGTCTGCCGAATCGTACGATACTCCTGGCGGTCAGGATCGTACCATACGGTCTTGCTGACGTAATGGTTCTTTTCGCCCGCGGGAACGAACATTATGTCCACGTTTTGATGAATGGTGTGGTCAAAGTGGTCCTTCGGATAGGCCATCGATCCCGCCGTAATGAGAATGTTCTTGAGCATGTAATAAGATTCGTCCCTGGACGTCTTCTCAATGCCCTTGAATTTTCCGGGATTGATTATTCCGCAGGCGACAATGAAGGGCAACACCAGGCATAGCGCCGGTTTGGCAACCATGGCCAACCACCCTAACCGGCTGACGCGCTGTACGGCGGCTTTACCGCCGGGTGGAAACGCTCCGGAATAAGCGGTCCTATCCATCATAAATTCCTTTCAAGTGCTATCTCATCACATTCCGGGAACTTAGTGCATCTTATACAGTCGGCCCATATCTTATGGGGCAAGAGGCTTTTCTTGATGATCCGGAAGTCGAGTCGCTCGAAGATGGGGGGTCGATAGGTCAAGACAAACACCCTTTTTACTCCGGCTTCACGCCCCTCATCCAACAGGGCCTCGATAATCCCGGTTCCAAGCCCTTTGCCCTGGGATGCGCCGGTAACCGCCAGGGAACGGATTTCCGCGATGTCTTCCCATACGAAATGCAGTGCGCCGCATCCCAGGACCGCGCCTGATTCAGGATCTTCAGCCACGGTGAAATCTCGCAACTGACCGTAGATTTCGCTTAACGCGCGTCCCAGTATCCTGCCCTCTCCCGCGTGTTCCGCGACTAGGGCGTGGATAGCCTTTACGTCATGCAGTCCGGCTTTTCGTATCAACCGGTAACCTCCACCGTCGGGGCGTTGATCAATCCCCGAACATGCTCTCTAACCGTCTCGGAACCGGGAGCGGCACCGAGCATTCGAGTTAATTCATCCAAGCGCTGATCCTGATCCAGGGGTACGACTTCTATGCGCGTCCTGCCCTGAGAAACGCTCTTGCGCACGGACAGGTGATGATCCGCGATTCCTGCAATCTGGTGCAAATGGGTTACGCAAAGCACTTGCCTTCCCCGGGCGACCCTCGCAAGCCTAGCCGCGACCGCCTGGGCCGTGTGCCCCCCTATGCCCGTATCCACTTCGTCGAAAATGACGGTTTCCGAACCTTCATGACCTGCCTGAAGCGATTTGAGGGCCAACATGATCCTCGACAGCTCCCCTCCGGACGCTACCCTTGCCAAGGGGCGCAATGCCTCCCCTGGGTTGGAGCTGAGCTGAAACTCCACTTTCTTCAGGCCTCCGGCGGAGGCCGCTTCAGGGGGCACCTCGACAAAGCGGGCGGCAAATTGGGCCTCCGGCATGGCCAATTCCTTGAGTTCCAGCTTCATCACCGTTTCAAGTCTTTCGCCGCATTCCCTTCTGGCAAGCGAAAGCGTCTTGGCGGCTTCGAGAAACGCTTGGCGACGCAATCGTTCGTCGGCATCGAGCTTCTTAACCCTTGAGCGCGCTTGAAAAACCTCGTCGGCATGCTTGGAGACCTCCTCCAATATGCCCATGAGCCCGGGAATATCCGTGCCGAACCTTCGGGTGAGACGACGTATCAACTGAAGCCGTTCCTCGATACGCTCCAAGCGATCCGGATCGCACTCGGACGCGTGAGCCACATCCCTGAGTTCCAGCGCAATATCCTCCACCCGGTAGATGACCTCTTCAATGTTGTCTCGAAGCTTCGTCAGTTTTGGGTTTACGGACACTATGTATTCCACGGCCTTGCGCGCATCGGCAAGGAGGTCCGACACACCTTTGGACCTTGAATACAGGACTTGGTGTGCCTCGTAAGCCTTCTCCCGTATTTGTACGGCCTTTTGGAGAAGTTCCCGCTCCTGTCGGAGTTCTTCCTCTTCGCCTTCCCTCAGTCCGGCCGAGGCTAGTTCATCTGCTATCTCTTCATTTTCCCTGCGCTTTTTCTCCAGCTCTTCTACTGCTGCACAAGCCTCCTTCAAGTCCCCGGCCGCCCTTGTCCAAGCCGCAAAGCCTTTCGCCACCTTCTTACGGAGGTCTCCCAGCCCACCGAAGCGATCGAGGATTTCCACATGAGCGGAAGGGTCCAAGAGGACTTGATGTTCGTGTTGACCAAAAATGCTGACGAGTGATTTGCCCAGGTCTTGAAGAGCGGCAACAGTCACCAGCGCGCCGTTGATCGTTGCTCTCGAGCGGCCGGATCGAAAGAGCTTTCGTGTTATGACGAGCTCCCACGGACCCTTATCGGGCATGTCCGGAAAATGTTCGCCTGCGGGGGGGAATTGGAATTCGAATAGGGCCTCGACCAAGGCTTCTTCTTCTCCCGTACGAATGATGTCGGGGGGGGCTTTGGCGCCTAGTACAAGGTTCAGCGCACCGATGAGAATGGATTTACCTGCTCCCGTTTCGCCGGTAAGAACGTTGAATCCATCATGAAATTCAACCTCCACCTCATCAATGACCGCAAGGTGTGATATCTTCAAGTACCTCAGCATTCTCGCGCACGAGGAAAAACCGCTTTTCGGAGGCAACAGGGCAGCAATCCCTATTTACGATACCCATGAGGTCTCACGGTACGTACCGGCGTCGTGAAAACTCCGGACCCGTCACTACTATAGCATGAAAACCGAAAGGATACACGCTGTGGCTTGCCGAGGGTCGGGCCTGCGGGTCCGACGCGTTTCGGACGGGATTTGAGGTAGGTCCTTCAAACCGGCGGTGAACGATCGGCTACAACAACCCCAGCTTCTCCTCCAGTACGTCAAAGTAGTCCCTAGGGCCTGATTTCACGATGATAAATGGGAGTGATGAACGGACCACCCGAATCGACTTCCCCACGGCCAGACCGAACTGAGTGTGGCCGTCCAGGGTGAGGTTAAGGTCTTCGCCCTTTCTGAGGACTATTTCGGTTTCCACTGAAGCGGGTACGAGAAGCGGTCGCTTAAGGCCGGCATAGGGGCAAACGGGGGTGAGTATGACCGCCTCGATTTCAGGGTGGACCAGCGGCCCATTTGCCGCATATGAATAAGCGCTGGACCCCAACGGGGTGGAAACGATAAGTCCGTCGGCCCTAAGCTCTATCTCTCTCTGGTCCCCGACCACTATTCCCAGGTCTATCAATCTGGCGCGGCCCCCCCAGTGGATGACCGCGTCGTTCAATGCCCTCTGGGTTTTCCCGTCCGGAAGGGTGACCTGCAACATCATCCTTTCCACGAGCTGGGCCCGGCCCGAAAGAAATGCCTCCACAGCCGGGATTGCATCCGACGGAGGGACATCCGCCATGAAGCCTACGCGGCCCAGATTGATGCCCAGCACCGGGACGGGTTTTGAGTTCAACAAGGATGCGGCTCTAAGGATCGTGCCGTCTCCCCCCAAGACCACGAGGACGTCCGCTTCATCGGAGATGCCGGCCGAACATGTGGCGCCCCATGCTTCGGCAGGCCCTCTACATGATTCTTCCAGCAGGACTCGTCCGCCCATCTCTTGGACGAAACGCGTTATCTTCTCACCCAGGGCGAGGGCTCGCCCTTGAGGGGATTTGAGAACAAGGCCGATGGTTCGCATTCATGCCTCGTCACTTATTCGGGTCCGCGGTTGTACGCTTTCCTAACACGGTTGATGGGGAAAATCCAGCCGATCCCATGACGACGGCGCCCAATATGTTCGGGTCACGGGCCGCCGCGCATGAGGCCCTTTCCATACCGAAAAGGCCCCACACCGGTAACGCATGTCCCATCGAGGAGCCGTCCGTCGTGCGGCGGTTATTATCCGACCGGCCGATTATTTGCGGTCGAGGGCTTTGTTCCAGACGTCGAGATGCTTCTTGGTTTTCGCGAACAATGCCGCCGTATCGCCTTCTATCGTCACGGTTTGCATTACGTCGTTGGGCCGAATGGCGTTGACCGTTTCCCGGTCTTTTTCCGCCGTGACCGCGCCGAATACCGTGTGTTTACCATCCAACCAAGGGGTGGGAACGTGGGTAATGAAGAACTGGCTGCCGTTGGTGTTCGGACCCGCGTTGGCCATGGACAGCATACCGGGTTTGTCGTGTTTCAACTCGGGCACACATTCGTCCTGGAATTTGTACCCCGGCCCGCCGGTTCCCGTTCCCTGAGGACAACCGCCCTGAACCATAAACTCATCAATTACTCTATGGAATTTCAAACCATTGTAAAAGCCTCGCTTGGCAAGGTTTACAAAATTGGCCACAGTTATTGGGGCAAGGTCTTCAAATAGCTCCAGTGCGATTTCGCCCTTGTTGGTCTTGATTATTGCCTTCACGTAATGATGCCTCCTTCATTCGGCGGGAAACGTCCCGCTTGGGTGATGTTATTTCGAGTTCAAAGAAGTGGTGCGACCGTCCCTGGATAGCGTTGAACCTCGGTCCGTGGTCGAAGGAACCACGAAAGGTTATCAGATATCATAAGAGTTTTTAGGAACGGAGGCCGGGGAGGTCTTTCAAAAAGAATCCGCCACCCGGCAACTCCACCTCTTGGAAAACGCTTTGGTAAAAGCTACGGCACTCCGTAGGCTCACGCGTAACGGACGTGTCGATTCTCCAGGCCCTTGATTCTGTCGCGAAGTTCCGCGGCTTTCTCGAATTCCAGATCACGGGCCGCCTTGAACATTTCCTTCGTGAGCCTTTCAATCAGTTTGGGGATAGCGTCCAACGGGACATTTTCCATTGGGTCGTCCTCAATGATCGGCACGGTAACGTAATCCTGCTCCGCCATGGACGAAAGAATATCATTGATGGTCTTACGAATCGTCTCCGGGGTGATGTTGTTGGCAATGTTATACTCCTGTTGGAGTTTACGTCGCCTTCCCGTTTCGTCAACCGCCTTGCGGATGGAATCGGTCATTGAGTCCGCATACATGATGACTACGCCTTCAGAGTTGCGGGCGGCACGGCCGATGGTCTGTATGAGGG
>JAZDOF010000993.1:0-20456 GCA_043799015.1 Pseudomonadota bacterium
ATACATATATAACCCGGACAAAGGGGACAAGAAGGGTAAGATCCCCAAGGGAACCATGTTCCCGGACCTTCCCGACGACTGGAAGTGCCCCATATGCGGTGCCACGAGGAAAATGTTCCGGCCTTTGGCCGGCGGGGCGGCGTGATCACTTGCTGAGTGGTTCATTGCATGAATGCGGTTACGACGGGAGCCGTAGCACGATTCACGGGCGGGGGGAAGCCCCGCCCCAGATACTTTTCGACTTCGCGCAGTGAAGGACTTCAACCGCCCGGCCCGGCTGCTTCGGAGGAGGGTGACTCATGACGATGTGTCGAGTATTACTTGTGTCGGCCTTGGCAATATGGGTTCTTGCAGCAGGGGTATCCTCGGCCGCGGAACTCAAGGTCAACTCCGACCTTCTTTCGGCGACGCCGCTCCCCCAGCCGGAAGATCAAGCCGGTCGGGAATATCTCGGCATCGTCAAAGGAGACACTTTTACGTTGGGGCAAGTGAGGACGGAGGTGCTCATCGTGGAGGTGTTCAGTATGTACTGTCCGCACTGTCAGGCCGAGGCCCCAAAGATCAACAAGCTATACCATCAATTGCAGGGTGACCCCAAACTCAAGGACCGTATAAGGATGGTGGGAGTGGGCACGGGAAACACCCCCTTCGAGGTGAAGGTTTTCAAGGACAAATTCGGCGTGCCGTTTCCGCTTGTGCCCGACGAAGAATTCGGGATGGAGAAAGCCACGGGCGAAAAGCTGCGGACCCCGACGTTTATTGTGGCAAAGGCCGACGGGCGTGGGGGATTGAGCATCCTGTTCACCCATGTGGGACCTGTGGACGATTATTCGCTTCTTCTGAAGAAGGCCGGAGAGCGTTAGCATGAAGACTCGTTTTAGGACTTGGCCGCTAGAGCACTAACCGTGGTAACCGTTCACGACGACAAATGTGGAGTGAACCACAAAGACACTTAAGCACGAAGAAATCATGGGCTCTTATGGAATTCATCCGCAGACCGGCTTCGTGCCTGAATCGGATCCCATGTACCGTTTTCCATTTTCCTTTGTGTCTTAGTGACTTTGTGGTTTGATTTTATGAACTCAGAGGGTCGCGGCCTGGAACGACCACCGGCCGTAGGAGCGGACATGAAATTCAGGGACAACTTGGGAAGGATCGGGCTCTGTGGTGCCGTGTGGCTGTTGATCAGCTTTCTCACGGCACCTGTCGGCGCGCAAACGGACCCCGGCCGATCCTCCGATCCGGGTACATTGAAGCCGACCGAGTCCAAGAGGGTGTTGAATCCCGGGGACCCCGCGCCGGATTTCACCTTGCCCTCCACGGCCGGCGGCACGGTAACTCTTTCGCATTATTTCGGCTGGAAAAACGTCGTCATATCATTCGTTCCCGCGGCATGGACGCCGGTTTGCTCCAAACAATGGCCCGGTTACAACATCGCAAAAGAGTACTTCGACAAGTACGATGCGGTGATAATCGGCATTACCGTGGACAATGTCCCCACGCTTCAGGCTTGGACCTCGCAATGGGGCAAGGTTTGGTTCCCGGTTCTTTCCGATTTTTGGCCCCACGGCGCCACCGCCCAAAAGTACGGGGTACTTCGTTCGGACGGAGTCACGGAAAGGGCTCTCTTTGTTGTGGATAAGAAAGGCGTCATTCGCTTTATCGATGTCCACGACATAGGCAAGTTGCCGAAATTGGAAGACTTGATGAAAGAGTTGGAGAAACTGCCGAAGCCGTAGAGTTCCGTCAAGGGGTTTGAAATTGCTTAAGATAATTATTATCGCCCTTGCCGCCTTATGGATGAGCATACCCGCCGCGGGCACCACCGCGGCAGAGCCGGCCGTGAGCGATTTGACCCAGGATTGCATTTCCTGCCACTCGATCGTTCATCCGGGGATTGTGGCGGACTGGCAACGGAGTCGTCACGCGGCCGTCACCCCTGCCGTGGCTCTTGCCAAGCCGGAGCGGGAGCGCCGAATGTCCGCGGCAAGGGTCCCGGACGAGCTTGCCGGAGTGGTTGTGGGGTGTGCCGAGTGCCATATGAGGAACCCGGCGGACCACAAGGACACGTTCACGCACAATGAACAAGAAGTCCATGTTCTTGTGTCCCCCAAAGATTGTGCGGTGTGTCATCCGAAAGAAACGGAGCAATTCGGTGGGAACATCATGTCTTGGGCCCACAAAAACCTTGTCGGCAACGAGCTGTACCGGGATTTGAAGAAGGAGGTCAACGGGGTCCAGGTCATGAGCACCTTCGGTCCCGCCGCGGGAGACACCGACGACAAAACCGAAGCGGACTCGTGTCTGCATTGCCACGGCACCGTCATTGAAGTTGCCGGTAAACGTACGAGGGATACGGATTACGGCGAAATGGAGTTCCCCGTATTGACGGGATGGCCGAACCAAGGCGTCGGACGACACAATCCGGATGGCTCGCAGGGGTCTTGCACTTCTTGCCACAGCCGCCACAAGTTTTCCATAGAGATGGCGAGAAAACCGTACACCTGCGCTCAATGCCACAAAGGGCCCGATGTGCCGGCCTATCCCGCGTTCGACGTGAGCAAGCACGGCAACCTGCACTCTTCTCTCGGTCGTCATTGGGATTTTGACAAGGTCCCGTGGACCGTCGGCAAAGATTTTACCGCCCCCACTTGCGCCGCGTGTCATGTAGGCGAGTTGGCAGGGGCGGACGGCGAAACCATAGTCGAGCGTACGCATCGGATGAACGATCGACTGCCATGGCGCATAATAGGGCTCGTGTACGCCCACCCCCACCCCAAAGGACCCGACACATCCGTCATCAGGAACAAGGAGGGACTGCCTCTTCCGACGTCGTTATCCAACGAGCCGGCCGAAGAATTCCTTATCGGGCCGGAGGAAATGGCCCGGAGAAAAGAGACGATGCAAAAAGTCTGCCTGGCCTGTCACTCGAAGGACTGGGTTGACGGCCACTGGGCCAGGTTCGAGAACACCATCAAGACCTCCAACGAGATGACGGCCACGGCCACTCGTCTGCTCGCACAGGCATGGGAAAAGGGCGTGGCTTTCAAATCCCCGAGCATATTTGATGAACCCATAGAGAAGCAGTGGGTGGAGCAGTGGCTTTTCTTCGGCAACTCGACCCGCTTCGCATCAGCGATGATGGGAGCCGATTACGGAGTGTTCGCCAACGGCCGTTGGTACATGTCCAAGAACCTGAAGGAAATGTCGGAGCGATTCAATATTTTGCTGAATATGAAGAACGGTAACAAGTGACCCGTGTTTCGGGTCTTAACGGCTTCAGGAGGAAGAATCATCATGGATAAGATTACCTGGAAATGCCCTAAGTGCGGCTACACCTTCGATAGTGAAGCGTCCTCACCACCGCCGGAAACCTGTGCGGGATGCAAGGAGAAATGTCAGTTCGTCAATGTCACTTGCTACGTTCCCGAATGCGGCCTCACCGGGCAGGACCCTCGTCTGGGAGGGTCGGGTTCGTAGGGTGCGGATTCTCGGGGACTCGATTATCCCGTCTCTGGCGGTCGGATAGTAGGATCGGCCTCCGCGCCGCTCCTGCCGTGATGTATCATATTCGTGCCATGGAGCGCTCAGTAGTTATTGGATAGGAAATGAAATTACTTGCGGTTTACGGGAGCCCGAGGGTGGGCGGCAACAGTGACCTCCTGCTGGACGAGGCGATCAAGGGCGCACGCTCTGCGGGGGCTGAGGTTAAGACCTTACGGGTCTGTGATGCGACGGTGTCGGGATGCATAGAATGCGGAGGCTGCGACGACACGGGAGAATGCGTCATCGAAGATGAAATGCAGTCGATTTATCCGATGTTCGTCGAAGCCGAAGCGATGGTGCTCGCCGCTCCCATGTTTTTTTACGGGGTTCCGTCGCAGGTCAAGGCGGTCATGGACCGGTGCCAGGCCCTTTGGTGTCGGCGTGCCCTACAACGGCCCCGCGAACGTTGGAAAGATTACGAAAGCGGGCGCGGGTATGCGATTTTGGTAGGGGCCACAAAGGGCGCAAACCTGTTTGAAGGGACCAAGCTGGCGATAAAATACTGGTTTGACGCGCTGGACATGAGTTTCGAGGATGGGGTGTACGTCAAATCCGTGGAAAAAAAGGGAGATATTCTCAACCACCCCGACGCGTTGAAGGCCGCGTTCGACCTTGGCGTAAAGGCGGTCGAGGACGCGAAGCGCTGATTGTGCAGGATGGATCTAGGAGACCTTAACATGCCTAAAGCATTGATTGTATTTGCCACCAGATCGGGCGAGACCCAAAAGATTGCCGAATACATTGCCGAAGGGATTCGCTTCAGCGGTGCCGAGGCCGTCATGGTAAATGCGGCCCAGATAAAGAACGAGCAGGAAATGGAAGGATACGACGCGTACGTTTTCGGTTCGCCCACGTATCACGGCGATATGGTCCAGGCCGTTAAGAACGTTCTTTTCACCGCGGCCAAGCTGAATCTCGAAGGAAAGCCCGGCGGCGCATTCGGCGCGTTCGGATGGAGCGGCGAGGCCTGCGATAGGGTTTACGACACCATGACCAACATATTCAAGATGGACATGGTCGGTTCGCCCCTGCGTTTGAAATCGGCGCTTCTTCAAGGCGGAATGCAGATGGCTCAGGATTACGGTCGGGCCGTCGGTAAGAAAATGGTGGGAGAATAGGCCGCTTTCACGGTGGAACGGCGGTTGCCGAGGCCGCCCCGGCTATTGACCTATGGGCTTCGGCCCCCTAACTATAGCCTTTACGGTCCCCCCGGAGGCGATCCGGGGGGCGGAATGAACACTGGAAAGGATGCACAAAATGCAAAAGTATGTTTGTGGGGTTTGTGGTTACGCCTATGACCCGGAGATCGGCGACCCGGACAACGGTGTCGACTCCGGGACTCCGTTTGAAAAGCTCCCCGAGGACTGGGTATGTCCCGTTTGTGGGGCGGACAAAGACAGTTTTTCACCCGAATAGACGGGGGACGCCGCCCTCCTACGGGGGGCGGCGACAACAATCGAGGGAGGCTGGAGTTGCGAACCATCGTTAAAGTTAAAGAGGGTATTCATTGGGTAGGCGCCGTGGACTGGAACGTCCGCGATTTTCACGGCTATTCCACTTACAAGGGCACTTCATACAACGCATACCTGGTGCTGGACGAAAAGGTCACCCTCTTTGATACCGTGAAGCACGGCTTTAAGAATGATCTTCTACACAATATCCACAAGGTTATCGAACCTTCCAAGATAGACTATATCGTGGTCAATCACGTGGAACCGGACCACTCGGGCAGCCTCGCGGAGATGATCGATATTATTAAACCCGAGAAAGTGTTCTGTTCTCCCATGGGGCACAAAGCCCTCCTACAACATTATCACAAGACGGACTGGCCGTACGAGGTTGTGAAGACAGGTCGGGAAATCAGCCTCGGCAAACGGACCGTACAGTTCCTGGAAACCCGAATGATGCACTGGCCGGACAGCATGTTCTCTTATCTTAAAGAGGACGCGGTCCTTATATCCAGCGACGCGTTCGGCCAGCACTGGGCCACCACGGAGCGCTTCAACGACGAGGTGGACGCTGCCGAACTAATGAAGCACGCCACGAAGTACTATGCCAATATTTTGCTTCCGTATTCCAATTTTCTTCAGAAGCTTATTGCCGACGTAGGCAAGATGAACCTCAAGATAGACATAATCGCGCCGGATCACGGTGTGATCTGGCGAGACAACCCTATTCAAATCGTGGAAGCCTACGCGCGCTGGACCCGACAGGAAACGAAGCAAAAGGCCGTCATCGTGTACGACACGATGTGGCACAGCACCGAGAACATGGCAAAGGCAATCTGTGACGGCCTGGCTGAAAACGGGATCTCGGTCAAGATGCTCGACCTCAAGGATAACCACCGCAGTGAGATAATTACCGAGGTCTTTGACGCAAAGGCGGTGATCCTCGGATCCGCAACTCTGAATAATGGAATGTTGCCTCGCATGGCCGATTTCCTTTGCTACATGAAGGGCCTGCGGCCGATGAACAAAATCGGCGCTGCATTCGGTTCCTACGGATGGAGCGGTGAAGCCGTAAAGTTGATGACCGCAGAACTGGAAGCCATGAAGGTGAAGATTGTAAATCCGGGCATCCGGCACCAGTACGTTCCGGACCATGCCGGTCTCAAGCAATGTGTCGATCTGGGTCGCAAAATCGCTGAAGCCATTAAGGAAGATTCCTGAGGAAGCGACCGAGAGCGGAGGCATATGAGCCCCAATCGTGTCACCGACTACGGTAAGGACAAGGGTCGAGAGCTCAAACGCAGAGTTCTCACCCTATTGACCGCAAAGGACTTCGATGGAGGCTTGATCGAGCTCTCCGGTCTTCCGCCGCGTAGAGTAATCAACCCGCTTCTGTCTTTCTTAATGTATCATGACGAATTGGTGTGTCGACGGGCGGTAACGGCCATAGGCGCGCTGGTTGGTCGACTGGCCGACACGGACATGGAAGGGGCCAGAGTGATAGTGCGTCGTCTCATGTGGAGCCTCAACGACGAATCCGGCGGCGTGGGATGGGGTGCGCCGGAAGCGATGGGAGAGATCATAGCCCGCCACCCCGGGCTTGCGGCCGAGTATTCGCCCATCCTAGTCTCATATATGCATGAAGACGGTAATTTTCTGGAATATGAACCCCTCCGGCGTGGGCTGATGTGGGGTCTGGCACGGGCGGTCGAGACGCGTTCCCCGTTGCTTCGAGACGCGGTGCGGTATCTCCCGCCGTACCTCGATGCGGTCGATCCTTCAACACGGTTTTCGGCCGCTGTGGCCGCCGGATTGCTCGGGGCCGAGCAGTGCAGCGAACGTCTGGGCCGGTTGCGGGATGACGAGACGGAGGTCCGTGTATACCGTGACGGGGTGTTCACGTATCTAAAAGTAAGAGACGCTGCGGAAGAAGCGCTGGCCGGATTAGATCGGCAAAAGGCGGACGATTTAACCCTCGGCGATTGAAAAACAAAACCGGGATGCCGGTATTTACCGCGGAATTCGCATGGAACGCGGCGAATGAAGAGCCGGTAAGCAGGGCCGAGCGTGGCCCGTATTGCCGGTAGGCGGTGTTTTTCGGAAAAGCCGGACACATCGAGCTGCCGCTTCTTCATGCATCGGAAATGCGGTAACCGTTCACCGCGTCGGATGGCAGCCTCACCCCCAACCTCCTTCCCCAGACTTGGAGAAGAGGGGGGCGGGGCACGAGGCCGGCCTTCTTGTTCAAGGCGAGATCTAACCATTCACTTGCGAGGGGGAAATTCCCCTCTTAACGTGGGGCAGGCTTTCCAGCCTGCGGATTTTCTTAGAGACAATGTCGGCAGGCTGGAAAGCCTGCCCCACGAGAGTGAATGGTTACGGCGAGATCGCTGTGAACGGCTACAAAATGCGAGCTAACGGAATTCTCAGCGATCTCCGCGGTCGACCAATTACCATTTTCTGCAAAGGGGCCAACTCACATGGACGTGTTGATGCTCTCGCGTTTACAGTTTGCGGTAGCAACGCTGTTTCACTTCCTTTTCGTACCGCTGACCCTGGGGCTCGTCGTAATAGTGGCCGTCATGGAGACGATTTACGTCAAGACAGGGGATGAGGAATACAAGAGGATGGCGAAGTTCTGGGGTAAGCTTTTTCTCATAAACTTCGCAATCGGCGTTGTAACGGGCATAACGCTCGAATTCCAGTTCGGGACCAACTGGTCGCGGTATTCCAAATACGTGGGCGACATTTTCGGTTCACTACTCGCGATCGAGGCCACCACTTCCTTCTTCCTGGAATCCACATTCATAGGAATATGGGTGTTCGGGTGGAAGAAACTCTCTCCCAAGCTCCACTGCGTGTGCATCTGGCTGGTCGCGGCCGCGTCTAATTTTTCAGCGTTCTGGATACTGGTGGCCAACTCTTGGATGCAGCACCCCGTCGGGTACGAGATAACAAACGGCCGGGCCGAACTCACCGATTTCGTGGCGGTGATAACCCAGCCTTTTGCACTGGTCACAGTCGCTCACGTTCTCTTGGGGGCATACATTGTCGGGTCCTTCTTCGTAATGGGGATCTGCGCCTACCACATCCTAAAGAAAAACGAGATCGAGTTCTTTACCAAGTCCTTCAGAATCGCCGTCGTATTTGCGGTACTCGCCTCCATTGCAGAGGTCGGTGTGGGCGACTTCCACGGTAGAGAGATGGCCAAGGCGCAACCGGCAAAGCTTGCCGCGGTGGAAGCAGTCTGGGAAACTCAGAAGGGCGCGCCGTTTCACATGTTTCTGATCCCGGATGAAGCCAACGAGCGAAACAGTGTGGAGATGTTCACCCTGCCCAAGTTCCTGAGTCGATTGGCCCTGGGGTCCTGGGATGCCGAATTCAGAGGGCTGAAGAGCTGGCCCAAGGAGGACCGGCCTCCCGTGGCAATCACTTTTTGGTCGTTTCGCATCATGGTGGGGCTGGGATTCCTTTTCGTGCTTGTTTCCGTGGTTGCTTGGCTGAAACGTAATTCACTCCCGTCCAGCCCATGGTTGCTGAAGCTCCTTATCTTTATGATACCTCTGCCTTACCTCGCAGCCGAATTCGGATGGATGGTCACGGAAGTGGGCAGGCAGCCCTGGATCGTATATGGAGTGATGCGGACCACCCAAGCCGTGTCCACGCTGGCCGGTTATCAAGTCGCCATCTCGTTGGCGGGTTTTATCGTGGTTTACACGTTGCTCGGCGCAGCCTGTTTCTTCCTTATCGGGAAATTCGCCAAGAAAGGCCCCGCGCCGCTCCCCGAAAAGGCCTGACAACAACGGAGGTAAATATCCATGCTGGAAACAATCTGGTTCGTACTTTGGGGAGTACTTTGGGCCGTGTACTTCACGCTCGACGGCTTCGATCTAGGGCTTGGGACCCTGAACCCCTTCATTGCTCGAAGCGAAGAGGACAAAAGGGTTGCTTACAATTCCATGGGCCCTTTTTGGGACGGCAATGAAGTCTGGCTGATCTCGGCCGGCGGGGTCACGTTTGCCGCTTTTCCCACTACATATGCCGTCATGTTCAGTACCCTTTACAGCCCGCTCTTGCTGATTCTCTTCGCCCTGATACTCCGTGCCGCGGCTTTCGAGTTCAGGGGCAAGCACCATGGAGATGGTTGGAAGCTCCTGTGGGACATCTGTCACTTTGTGGGAAGCTTTCTACCTGCGTTACTGTTCGGTGTGGCCTTCGCCAACATATTCCAAGGATTGCCGCTGGATGAAGAAGGGTTGCTGCAAGGCAACATCCTCACTTTGCTTAATCCCTACGGCCTTCTGGGAGGACTCACCTTTGTGATGCTGTTCCTGGTGCATGGAGCCGTCTGGTTGGCGGCAAAAGCTGAACAACCCCTTGAAGGCAGGGCCGGTGCGGCAGCATCGAAACTCTGGGTCGTCCTGTTCGTAGTACTGCTCGTTTTCCTCATCGCCACACGCGCCGTTACCCCGCTATTCGATAATTACTTGAACTACCCCTTGCTGCTGGTTATTCCGGTGCTTGCCTTGGTCGCGTTGTTGGCCGCGCGGTTTTTCATTCTCCAAAAGGCATGGTGGAAGGCTTGGTTCGCGTCGGGCGCCACAATATTGTTTACTGTTCTATTTGGAGTGATAGGTCTGTACCCGAACCTCTTGCCCTCCAGCATCGATCCCAGGTACAGTCTCACGGCGTTCAACTCCTCGTCGAGCCCCCTCACGCTTAAGATAATGCTGGCCACGGCCCTTATTTTCGTGCCCATCGTGATAGCCTACCAGGCATGGGGGTATTACATTCTCAAGGACAAGATCACCAAAGAGGACCTGGCTTCCGATGAGGCCTACTAGTAGAGCGTTTCAGAATAACCTTTACGTGTTATGCCACGGTTGGTCTACGGCCGCGATAGGGGCGACCGGCGGTCGCCCCAGCGGTCAATCCGGCGATACCGGGAAAGTAAAACTATTTACGGATCGATCGACCGATGGACCGCCGATTATACCTGTAAATTTCCATAGTTTCTCAAGAGAAAGGAACAAACCATGATCGAACGTACCGGCCTGGTCACCCTACGCGGCAACCCCATAACCCTTGTGGGAACGGCGGTAAAAGAAGGAGATGCGGCCCCCGGCTTCATAGCGGTGGGCAACAACTTGGCCCCGGTGGACTTCTCGTCTTTCAAGGGGAAGGTATGCCTCATCTCATCCGTGCCTTCGCTGGATACCCCCGTATGCGACACCGTAACCCGCAGGTTCAACGAACGCGCGGCCGCTTTAGGGCCCGACGTGGTTATTCTAACCGTCAGCATGGATCTGCCGTTTGCCCAGTCGCGCTGGTGCGCGGCAGCAGGCGTTGACGCGGTGGTCACTCTTTCGGATCACAAGGACGCGTCCTTCGGCACTTCATACGGTCTCCTTATGAAAGAAGTAAGGCTTCTCGCCAGGGCGGTGCTGGTGGTTGACAAGGACGGCATTATCCGTCGATACGAACTGGTGAAGGAGATCGCCACGGAACCTGACCTGGATGCGGCCCTTGAAGCGGCCGCAAAGCTGGTGTGACAAACCATTCCGGTTCTGGTATGACAATGACGAGACTGGGCGACGGCGGCCGGTCACCACGATGAGTAAAGGATGAACCACCAAGACACAAAGGCACAAAGAAATCAAAGGGTAATGTTTCTCAGGATTCTGCGGGCCGAGAGCCCGGTATCACGGACAGACGGAAACGATTTGCGGATCAACCGGTATTTGTAAATCATTTCAACTTATTTTTCTTGTCTTGGTGCCTTCGTGGTTTGATTTTCCAGGGCCGGCGAGCCGTCGCGGTGGACGCTTACAAAGAAACGGGCCGCAGTCGTCAACGGGCGTCGAGTTCATGTCACCCCATCCGGGTATGGGGTGAACGGTCGCCGAGGATCGTGATGCCGGAGGCATGATGTCCTTCACAACCGGCGCATGTGCTCCAATGACGTGTAATGGAGGTAAGAAAATATGCAACAGTGGAAATCGGTGGATGAAGTGCTGGACTTCGCCATCTCTCAAGAAGAAGAGGCCGCGAAGTTTTACACGGACCTGTCGGCAAAAATGGATCGGCCATGGATGAGCAAGATTTTCAATGATTTTGCCAAGGAAGAACTGGGGCACAAGAAGAAGCTGGAAGGGGTAAAGGCCGGCAAGACCCTGGTTCCGGCTCAAAAGAAGGTCCTTGATCTGAAGATCGGCGACTATCTTGTGGATGTAAGCCCTGACGCCGAAATGGATTACCAGCAGGCCCTGGTGCTGGCGATGAAGAAGGAGAAGAAGGCCTTCAAAATGTATTCCGATCTGGCTGACTCCACCGATGACGAAAACCTGAAGCAGACGTTTATGGCCCTTGCTCAAGAGGAAGCCAAACACAAGCTGCGTTTCGAGATTGAATACGACGACTTTGTGACGACTGAAAACTAATCCCGCGGGGCCCTCGGAAGAGGGTTGCACCGTGGAGCAGGGACCGGCCGGTGGGCGTGGCTCGAATGCCCATGCCCATGTCCACGGCCGCCGAAATCGGAACGGCCGGCCTTTTTCATATGGGGCGGCCGCGTTTATTTCTAGGTGACGATACCGGAGTTTTAGGGGCCATGAAACGGAAGCTTATCCTTGCAGCTATTTTCCTGGGGGGCTTGATCATTATTCTGGCCTATTTGGAAGGTGGATTTCACCAAAAGGTTCCCGGCGGGGTCACTCCGCCCGCCGCAGGCGAAAAACCATCGGGGAAGACCGCACGCGCCGAAATGGCCCGTACAAAGGGACAGGTGACGGTGTCCGGGTCCCTTGTTTCCCGGGAAACGGCTCAGGTCGCGGCTCGGACCCAGGGCCACGTCGTTCGTTTGGAGGTTGAGGCAGGGGCTTCCGTCAAGAAAGATCAGGTGCTGCTCAGACTGGATAACAGAGAAATGGTGGATCGTGAGGCCCAGGCAAAGGCCGCGCTCGAAAGCGCCGGAGCCGATTTCACGAAAGCGAAAAACGACTTTGATCGTTTCAAATCCCTTTTTGACGCCAAATCCGTAGCGAAGAAAGAATTGGACGACGCAACGGCCCGCTATGATATGGCGAAGGCCGCGGAGCAACGGGCCGCGGCGGCTTTGGAAGAGGTACGGACGTCCCTGTCTTACGCCGAGGTTAGGGCCCCCTTCGACGGAGTCGTTGCCGAGAAATACGTGAATCAGGGGGACTTGGTGACGCCCGGCCGCCTGTTATTCAACATCTACATGCCCGGAGCCGCTGAACTGGTGGCACCGGTCGGCGAGCAATACGCCCCCTTCCTGAAGGAAGGCACCTCCGTGACCGTCAGGGTCCCATCGTTGAAGCTGGAGCAGCGCACTTCCATTCGTGAAGTCGTCCCTCTTAGAGACGAAAAGACCCGTACCATAACCGTAAAGGCCCCCTTGGCGAATGGGGAGGGACTCAACCCCGGCCTTTACGGTACGCTGACGTTCGATACCAAGGAATCGGACGCGATCTTGATTCCTGCCGCGGCGGTCAAGATGATCGGGCAATTGGAAAGCGTACGCGTGGTGAAAGATGGCCGCGTCACCACTCGCAACGTGAAGACGGGAACAAAGACCAACGACAAGATCGAGGTCTTGTCCGGTTTGAGCCCCGGAGAGGAAGTGTTGGTTTCCGAATAAGAGGATGGTGGAACCTGCCTAAGTGCGCAAGTTCCTAAATACGGTGACGTATTTCGAGCAACTCTCTTTGCCCCGAAGGGGCTGCCCAACGGTAGCCGTGGGTTTGAACCCACGGAGGGCGAATCCCCAAAAAAGACCCCTGGACCCTGAAAGGGTCCACCATCGAGAAGCCGGGATTTACCATTGGGCGACCCCTCCAGGGTCGAAAACATAATGTCAATGGGCGTTTCTTCCACGGGCTTCGCCCGTGGCTACCATTGGTCAGCCCCTTCGGGGCTTGACGCTTCTCCGAAATATGAGACCGTATTTATACAAAGAAGCACTAAGGACGAGTCCCTTGTAAGCACGGCCCTTTCTTGTTGAAGAGCGCGGGACGCATCCATCGCGCCTGCGTGGGCCGACGGAGCCCCTGGGCCGTCTACCTCCGAGAGCCCCCCCCCCCCGGTGTTTTTTTCTATGGCCGATCCGGCCTAATCTGCTATACTGGCGGGTAGACTCCCCTATGGGGGGAGCGGAGGTCAAGCGCACCCACAAACTGCGGGCCGCCATATCACGCCTGGGACCGTCGTGACGGCAATTCTCATTGCCGCGTCTTCCAAATGCGTCCCTGTGAATCCGGCTTGTCGGAAACGCTTTCGATGTTGAGCGCCGGTTCACCGCATCCTGCTCGTGTTCGTGACCGAACTGATGAGACAGCGTCCGTTATTTCAGGCTAAATGCTAATCATAGGCCAACGTTTCCTTGATATGGAGACCGTAATCCACCTTGCTTTCCATGAAGCGGCACACGGGGTTCGGTAAGGTTCACGTCCCATAACGCTGCTGAATGAGCCGCTGGAGCTTGTAGATCGGCCGGCACAACAGTTCTTGAAGAGAGACAAGGAGGTCCCTTTGCAGAAAAGCCGTCCTCCTGCAGTTTCAACGTTTGAAATCCTTGTGTCGCCTTGTGCCGCTACGATCGAGCGTGTCAAAGACGCTTGATGCCGTTCTATTGCGCCGTGCCGATAAATCGAAGGAGGCTGTCATGGCTGAGTTCAGTGTCTATGAGCGTGGCGTCGAAGTGCTCGGAGAGGTCATTGCCGCGTTCATCGCGGGTTTCCCCGAGGGCACCGAAAAGATGGGGTCGGCCGTTTTGGAAAAGCACGGTATCCGAAATCCGCGCCCGGGAGAATGGTACCCGCTCCAATCCTTCTTGGAGGCGATGAAGGAGATAGCGGACCTTTTTGGGGGATATATTCTCACCCGGATCGGAGAAAGGATCGCCTTCAATGCCGTCTTGCCTCCGGGTTTGAATTCGTTGGACCAATGCTTGAAGTCCATAGACGTCGCCTATCACATGAATCATCGAGGCGGCGAAATAGGTCATTACCGCTATTCCCAAGAAGGCGTGCAGGGTGGATTGAATCGAGCCTTGATGGTTTGCCCCAACTGCTATCCTTGCTTCTTTGACCTTGGGGTCATTGAGGGATTCAGCCGACGTTTCAAGCCTGAAGGCGCCGTTGGGGTCGTCGTGAGACATGACGATTCGCGACCGTGTAGGAGAAAAGGAGATAATGAATGCACTTATATCATCTCGTGGGTCTAGGGGAGCGATTCATGAACGCGTTCACATCCTTAGTGGCCGGTATCCGCTAAAGAGCGACCGCCGGTCAGTCAAAGTGCCGGCTCGGCCCGGAGGCACCTGAAGATTATTAGCCGTGGATTTCTTTGAGCCTTTGTGTCTCAGTGGTTCATTCTTCATCCATCGTGGTGAACGCTTTCGTCCGTGTTGACGCCCATCCCGAAGCGTTGCGCCTGGAAAAAACCGTGGGAATGCCCCGCCGGCCCCTATGTTCGGAACCGTCGAGCCCTCGTCGGAAACCAATCCGAGCCGCAACGATACGGAATTTACTATGCATTTGGGACCGGCAGCCCGAGCCTTTATTTCAAGAACGGTCCTCCCCCCGGAAAAGCATCGTCATACAAAGCGGTTCGGCTTCACGCCATCGGCCCAAGTCCCATGCCCGGCAACTTCATTCCGCCTGTGAGCTTGGACACTTCCTGAGCCATCATTTCGCGTGCCTTTCTGAGCGAATCGTTTACCGCGGCCGCAACCAGATCCTCGAGCATTTCCCGGTCTTCTTGCGTTATTAGTACCTTGTCTATCTTGACGGAGAGTATTTCCAACGCCCCGTTAGCCTCAACGACGACCATGTCTCCCCCGGCGGTCCCGGTCACGACCTTAGCAGCCATTTCCCCCTGCAGTTGAGCCAGACGGGATTGAAGGCCCTGGGCCTGTTCCATGATATCCTTGATGTTAAACACGATACCCTCCCCCTGTAAGTTGCACGGAACACAGTAAACGCCTGAATGCACGAGCGGCCGTCAAGAACGGAGTCGCCCGTCACCAACCATTCCGGCCATTATACGGACAAGCGCGCGTCCGTGCAATCCAGCATGGCACAGGCGCCGGTGTCCCGTGTTGACGCAGCCTCGAACCCGATCTATGCTGGTCTACGGACGGCCGATTTCATGACACGACCACGAATACTTCTTGTTAATCCCTGGATACACGATTTTGCCGCGTACGATCTGTGGGCCCGCCCCATGGGACTATTGGTCCTTGCCACGCGGTTGAGGCGCATGGGCTGGGAGGTTTCTTTTCTTGACTGCCTGGACCGGGACCATCCCTCCGTCAGCGCACCCGCCCCAAAGGTTCACGGCCACGGGCGATTTCCCAGGCAGCCCATCCCCCGACCCAGGGCCCTCGATACGGTCCCTCGCGCCTATAGTCGATATGGCGTCCCTCCGGAATACATAAAGGCGGACCTGACGTCCCTTCCCAAACCCAAGGTCGTCTTTGTGACGTCACTCATGACCTATTGGTACCCGGCGGTTGCGGAGACCATCCGCGTGGTAAGGGAATCACTGCCGTCGGTGCCGATCGTATTGGGCGGCGTGTATGCCGGGCTGATCCCAGAGCACGCGCAACGCAACACCGGAGCGGATATGGTGGTCTCCGGCGCGGCGGAAGGCCGACTGGCGGATATTCTCAGCGCCGTGCTCGGAGATGCGGAGGTAGGGATCGAAGACGACGCCACGCCGGAATTCAGCCCGGCACTAGACCTCATGCGTGCAGTTCGTTTTCTGCCCCTCATCACTTCTCGCGGTTGTCCGTTCCGGTGCCATTATTGCGCATCCCGAAGACTATCGCCTCATTTTGTCAGGCGGTGCCCCCAGGACGCCGTGCGCGAAGTGGAAGAGGCATACAGGCGATACAATGTCTTGGACATTGCGCTATACGATGACGCGTTCCTCGTGGATGCGCCCAACCATGCCCTGCCCATACTGAACGCGGTTGCCGAGCGGGTACCCGGCACGCGTTGGCATTCTCCCAACGGTCTTCATGCGGCGGCCATCGACGCGGACACGGCCGACGCGATGAAAAAGGCCGGCTTTGAGACCATCAGGCTTGGCTTGGAGAGTACATCGGACCTTTTTCACGCCCGTACCGGAGGCAAAGTCACGCGGGAGGCATTTCTCGGAGCGGTGCGCCGACTCAGGGATGCCGGATTTGAGCGCGGCCGGATCGGGGCCTACCTTTTGGTCGGCATCCCAGGTCAAACGCGGTCCCAAATCGAAGATGACGTCGAACTGGCGCTTAATGCCGGAGCCTATCCCAAGCTTGCCGAATTCTCACCGATTCCCGGCACGGCCATGTGGCCGGCAGCCGTGAAACGAAGTCCATATCCCATAGAACAGGAGCCCCTGTTTCACAATTGCACGCTGTTGCCGGCAGCGGAACCCGAGGTCGATTGGGGTTTTCTTCGGAAAACACGGGAGCGAATCAGGGAGGCCTTCGGTTGAAAAAAACGCTGGATTTTTTTCAGGAATGTGATAACGGAACCCCCCAATCAAGATTCCGAGGGGTTACGACATGCCCAGGATATGGTTGGCGCTTTTACTCCCCTTTTTCTTCACGACTACGGTTTTCGGCCAAGCGGCCCACGACGACCGTAAACTCATTCCTGTAAAACCGGTGTATCAAGAAGCCTCGTACGCGCCTCAAGAGCCCGCGGCCGTCGTGAACGATCCGGCTGAATCCAATATTGCGCCCAGACCCAGGGATCAGATGTATTTCTTCTGGATCTTGGGAAGAGTCATCACCTACCCCATAGATAAGGTGGAAGATTTCATACGGAATCGCAAACAAGCCGTGGCGGCTAAGCCCGAACCGGTCGTACAGACGGCTCCCGTATCAAACCCGTTTGACGGAATCGAGTTCCGAGAGATCCCCCCCGCACCGCCGGCATTGGCGGGCGCTGCAGTGGCGGAGGAATGATGCCCGCCTCCAAGGCGGAAGCAGGGGGGAAGGCCGTATCAGAACGGCGCTCCCTTCTTGGAGCCCTACAGGGGCGCACCTATGGGTAGCCATGGGTTTCAACCCGTGGCGAAGCGTGAGACGCCGCTAATGCCTGAACAAGGTGTCTTGTAACCCTTCACTCTTGTGGGGCTTTCCAGCCTGCCGAGATCGCACTAAGAAAATTCGCAGGCTAGAAAGCCTGCGCCACGCTGAGATTGGAATTTCCCGCCCGTAAGCGAATGGCTACACTATCATTTCAAGTTTTTCTTCGTGTCTTGGTGACTTTGTGGTTAAGTCTTCCGGATTCAAAGACCCGTCCCGGTGAACGGTTACCTCTCTTGGGGATGTTAGATCGTTTTCATATCGAGAAAGCGACCTTTAGTACTCGTACGGAAGAAACAGCTTCCTGTGCTCGTCCAAAGCGAAACGGTCCGTCATGCCCGCGATATAGTCGCAGACGACCCGCTGCAAGGTGTCCCCTTTCCCGTCAATTCGTTTTTGTACCCCGGGAGGAAGCTGAGACGGGCGCCGGACATACTCTTCGAACAGGTCCTTCAAGAGCCTGGCGGCCTTGAACTGCATTCGCAGGATTTTGTGGTGAGTGTAGAACCGTGAATGCAGGAAGCGGTTGAGCTGTTCTTTGAGCCGCTGCATACGTGGCGTGAAGGTCACGACCGGAGCGTCGGCATTCATAACGTCGTCGGGGCTGTTGAAGCTACCCGTGGAAAGGCGTTCCTCGGAGGAGGGTACAAGGTCGCGAATAAGGGTATCGATGAGCATTCGCGTACACTGATACAAAAACGTATCCCGATCCAGCTTAGGGTGCTTCCGCCTGATCATTTCAGTGACGTCGTTCCATATTTCCAGTTCGGAGAGATCGGCCTCATCGAAAAAGCCGGAACGCAAACCATCCTCGATGTCGTGACAGTTGTACGCGGCTTCGTCGGCAAGGTTCACGATTTGTGTTTCCAAGGATGGTTGCGGCGTGGAGAGGAATTCGGCCACCACTGATGCCGGTGCCTGATCGTAAACCGTGGCGTGCCTGATGATGCCGCTGCGGGTCTCGAATGTTAGATTAAGACCTGGAAAATCGGGATATCTGGCCTCGAGGAGATCCACCACCCGGAGCGACTGGCTGTTGTGTTCAAAGCCGCCGTGTTCGCTCATGAGTTCGTGTAACGTTTGTTCCCCCGCGTGCCCGAAAGGGGTGTGCCCCAGGTCGTGTGCCAGGGCTACGGCATTGGTGATATCCTCGTTTGCCGCCAGGTACTGGGCGACGCTTCGGGCTATTTGGGCCACTTCCAGCGAATGGGTGAGTCTCGTCCGGTAGTGGTCTCCTTCGTAGTAGGCGAATACCTGGGTCTTGTATTCCAGCCGCCTAAACGCCTTTGAATGGATGATCCTGTCCTTGTCCCTTTGAAACGATGTCCTGTAAGGGCATTCCTCTTCGGGGTAAGGCCGTCCCTTGCTGTTTTCGGACAAAAGGGCGTACGGGGCCAAATAGGCCCGCTCCTTTTCCTCTTGCATGGCGCGTTTTACTATCATCGATACTCCCGCACCGGGGGTCGGCCGGTATAGGCGTCAAAATAACGGTCCAATTTTTATGATATCATGTGGTTATATTCCACCGGCTCTTCCCTGTTGCAAAGACCGACAGAGAAATCCCCCCTGCCCCCCTTTACAAAAGGGGGGTAAGAGACCGAATCATCCCCCCTTTTCTAAAGGGGGGTTGGGGGGGATTTCTCTACTACCTGTCGCCTTATTTTGACGCCTATGGGGGTCTATCCCCGTCCCGGTTCATGGCCGCCGTAAAGCCGGGGAATCGGTCGTGGTCACTTGGATGGGCCGAGCAACACTATGTTGACCAGGATCGCGACGGCAAGGACGACTCCGATTGACGCGGCAATGAACAAGGTCCTTCCCATACCCTTTTTCCGTGGTCTTGCGTACTCCCGTGCCGCGCCGACTTCGGCGGGGAATCGAAAATCATCCAGGATATGGGGTGGTCGACCGGTCTTTTCGGTCCCCGGCGGGGACGCCGGCATGGGGGCACGCGGTCGTTCCGGATCCGCATTCAGATGCCTCACGGGTTCGGTCGGCGAAGAATCTATGGTGGCCGCCGCGCCGTCCGCGTTTTCCGAGGCCGTCTGTCTTATGGGGCCGAGGTGTTTGCAGTATGGGCAGCATACGTTGACTCTTTTCCCTTCCGGGATTTTCGTCTCATCCACCCGCATAAGGCCTTCGCAGTGTGAACACTTTAGTATCATTGTCTTTAGGGGTAGGCAAACGGTAAAATAGGCTGCGGTGTCATCTCGAACCAACCGCTGACCGGGTCCGTCGAACTTTCCATATCTTATCGCCGAGGTGGTGTCAATCTATGCCGCAACCATTAAGCAACCTCGATGTTTTTCTCTTGTGTTTTGTGCTGAAATAGTGTATGAGAATCAGATAGCTGTACAAATGTATTCGGTTTTGTTTTTATTTCTCCCGGTCCGGGGTTACGTCCTATGCCGAGCCCTGAAGCCGCTGGAGAGTATCGGGGACACGACGCGTCAGGGATATATTATCTGCCGTTGGTCCTGGTTCCCGAACTCAAGTCACCCTGGAGGTGCCCCATGGTCGACCCTCATCGCTATCCCGTCTCCTCAATTTACGATACTCCCGAAGCCGAAATTCCCGGCCTCGGGCCGATCCCCATTTTAGCGGACCGGAAGACTAGGTCCCGACAAGTCGAAAAGCGTCGAGCGACATTCACCGGATCATGGTTCGGCGTCCTGGCCGCCTCGGTCCTATGGGCTGCTATTTGGACCCCATCGCTCCAGGCCCAGGATATCGCGCCCCCCCGACAATCAAAGAGAACGACGCTCACATGGCTGGCTCTGGCCGTGTACGAAGCTAAGCAAACCAACACGCGGTTGCAGGCCGAGTGTGGCGAGCCGCAAGGCACGGCCGGGCGGCTCGCAAAGGAATCTCAGTCTTTGGCCCCTCCTCCTCCAAAGGATGCCAACGACGAGGAGTTTTCAGCCCTTTTCGACAAAGTAATGAAAATGGATAAGGACATGCTGGCCAAGGCCGTTGTCATAACGTCACTCGAGGCTGATGTGGGGAATCTCAAGAAGGATGTGGAATTCGAGCGACGGATGCTCAGGAAGATGAGGGCCGAACGTAAAACGCTGCAGAAGCCGGCGCCTGAAAAGTCGGGGGATGCGAAAGAGCAGAGGGCCGCCCGGTACAAACGCGCTGAAGGGGCCGCTCCCGAAAAGGCCAAAGCGTCTCAGGAGGACCCTAAGATGCAGGAACTGAAGGAGCTTATCCCACTGGCCGAGGCCTATCTGCTTCGCCTTGAAGGGTTGTTAAGGGAAAAACGAAACGCTCTGAAACAGCAACGGGCTGAGCATGCGACCATGAAGAGACAGTATGAAGAATCGGCGCAACAACCGATAAACATAGGAAAGGACTAT
>JAZDOF010001047.1:0-9200 GCA_043799015.1 Pseudomonadota bacterium
ATGTCGGTAAAACTGAAAGCCGGATCTCCGGGCGAATATCCGTTGTATGTGCGGTGTGCCCTCCGAGGGGTTAACGTGAAGAGCAGCGTGATCCTAATGGACCCCAAGAAGTCGGAAGCAATCGATCAACAGGGATTCCCCGCGAAGGTTTACACGATACGGGTGCAGTGAGTCGACCAAGTATTGTGGATGGTGGAGATCGTAATGAGAGCCAAAGCCGCACTATTTTCATCTATTGTAATCCTGTTGTTGGGCCATTGTTTGGCTAATGCCGCGCCCAAGCAGGAACCATGGGGAGAAATCGAGGCACGCACCAAGTTTCTTCGTACTAAACACTATATTGAATCGGTTCGGGTCCATTCCGAAGTCTATCAAAGCGCCAAGGCCAAAGGCGGAGAAACGGTAAAGGGCCCCTTTCCCGTCCATGTCGTGCTCCCCGAAAACTATGAACAAGACGTGGCGAAACGTTACGGCGTCATATATCTTCTCGGCGGTAAGTCGGGTTGGGATAACGGCCCGGAAAAGGGCGGCGCCACGTACTGGTCCGTATGGTGCAAGATCCCGCTTACGATGGACAATCTAAAGGGCGGCAAGCTCACGAAGACCGATTTCCAGGACAACATAACGGATGAAGAGCTTGCCATGTTCAATCGTTGGCTGGCGGATCATCCTTACGAAGACCTTATCACCGTTTCCTTGTGGAACCCCGGCGGCGGCGCGACCGGGCAGTACGAGAAATACCTCATTGACGAAGTGATCCCCTATATAGATTCCCATTATAGAACGGTTCCCGACCGAAGGTTTCGGGGCATCGACGGAGCATGCGCCGGCGCGGCCCAGGCAATAATGATCAGCGCGCGACGACCCGACATGTTCGCCTATGTCGGCGGCCAACAAACGGACCTTGGGAGCTACCCCATGGTCCCGGGAGTTTTCGAGGCCAACATTTCCAGGATACGCAAGGCCGGCGGGATCGCATACAATATAAACACCAACGTGCGCGACGGTTGCAACACGTACAGCAATCGCGGAAGGCTCTACGACCTCACGGAATCGATGAAACACGCCGGATTCCCGGTTACGGTTTACGTTTTTGAAAGCTGTCCCCACGGATATTGCGCGTACAGGTATCCCAACGGTCATCAAGCACTGTATTGGTTTTCCCAACACTTCAAAAAGAACATGGAATCTCTCGGCCTCGATCGGGCGACCCTGAGAGAAGTCAACCCCACCGGCGGGGATGCGCCCCGCGTTGCCGCCGAGGGCATTCCCCGGCCGGCCCCCCCGGAGGCCGTCGTTGAGCCCGCGTCGGAAGAGAAAATCGAACAAAAGACGGAAGAAAGAATCACTGCCGGCGATGTCCGGCGACTTCTGCCGGGCCTCTGGTGACACGAGAGGAACCGTATGTGAATCGGGAAAAAGCTTTTGACGGGGCACCCCTGCGCGTTATGGCAATCATCGTCGTGACGACCGGCTTCATGGCCGCCGCGTGCGTGCCCGATCGATTCGAAGGGCCCGCGCCTAAGAACCGTGCAATATCCGACCCTGACGAAACGAAGCGATCCCATGCACCGACCAACGACGCCCCGGGCGACCGAACCAAGCAACGCGAGCCCGCCCCGGCAGGGCCTTCCCATAAACCGGAGAAATCCAAGGAGTCGTCCGATCGACCGGCCTCGGCCAGGACGGCGACGGCCCGGCCGAGCCCGTTCACATTGTCCCCCGACGTTCCGTCTCGCCTCGAAGTTACAGCCGAGCGCCTGGAGGGATACAAGACCCCCGCCGAGTACCTTATGCTCCGATCCCGCCGTTTTCCGGTCAACGTGACCGCAGTCGCTCTCCCACATGGTTACGACAAGGATAGGGGACGCGGATACCCTCTGGTGATAGCCTTCGGAGGAGCCGGCGAGTGCGCGAGACAGCCTAGAAGGGGCGCTTTGGCGTGGTTGCACTACTACAAATCCGATGAAGCCGCGGCCGCACTGGTGGAAGGCAAACTCGGCCCGGATGCGTTTCGGGGTTTGGCTAAGCCATCCGAAATCAAGCTGTTCAACGGAAAGCTCCGGGAATACCCCTACCGCGGGGTTATTCTGGCCTGTCCGTATTCCCCGCCTATACGTGCGGTGGACGGTATCGAAAATCCGGACTACGAGGCGTTCATCATGGAGGAGCTCCTGCCGGCGCTGGAGGAACGCTACAGGCCCGCGCCCGGAAAGGTGGGAGTGGACGGCGTCTCCATGGGGGGCGCGAGGGCCATGTACTACGGCCTCAAGTATCCCACGGTCTTCCGGAGCATCGGGACGGTACAAGGCGCGTTCGGACCTTTTCTGGACATCTATCGGGACCTTATCGGACGCAATAAACCAGTCCTAAAGAAATGCGCCATCCAGCTCGTCACCAGCGACAAGGACAACCTTGCTCCTTCTGTGGAGCGCATGCACCAATTGCTCAAAACCGAGGGCATAGGCCATCAATATTTGAAACTAACAGGGCCGCACGATTACATATTTAACGAAGGCCCCGGAGTCGTGGCGCTCTTGACGTTCCACAACCAAACGCTGGGATTTGAACACGGCCTGCCCACACGAGGTCCCAGGCGGGGAAAAGCCGAACGATGACGCCCGAACGAACCGATGGAATAATACGCCTCGGGCTCGATCAATCCCTATTCACCGCTGCGGTAATACTGGCGGCCGAGGGGAGGCGCATAGTTCTCCATCAATCGTACGGGACCCTTGATGGCGACCCAACGAATGCGGCAGGCACGGATACGCTATTCGACCTGGCGTCGTTGACTAAGATCATAGCTACAACCCCCTGCTGGATGGTCCTGGCCGCAGCCGAGAAGGGCATACTCGACGAGCCCATCATCCGTTGGTTTCCCGAAGCGCCCAAGGACAAGAAGAACATAACCCCTCGGCTTCTTCTGGCCCACGCGTCGGGCCTTCCCCACTGGCGCCCGTACTACCTTTGCCTGAGCCGTTTTGATCACAAGATATTCGTCCGCGACAAGATACTCCGAGAGCCCCTGGTGTACGGCCCGGGTGACGGGTGTCTCTATTCGGACTTGGGTTTTATGCTTCTGGGATTCATCCTCGAGATTGAGACCGGCAAGAGCTTGGATCAAGTTGCCGTAGAGAAAATCTTCAAGCCGCTAAGGCTTGAAAAGGAGTTGATATTTAGGCCGTCGGCGTCGGCGCGGTCCATTGCCCCAACTCTCCAGGGCGAAACGGCCGGTTGTGTCCATGATCTGAACGCCAGGGCCTTGGGGGAGGTTTCAGGCCATGCGGGGCTTTTCGGCACGGCAAAGGGAGTCCACGGCGTGATGGCCGAATTGACGGCCGGTATTGGCTCCGAATCGGGCCTTTTCGACGGGGAGACCTTGCGGATGTTCGCGGAGAGGACGAGCTACGTACCCGATACCACAAGGGCATTGGGGTTCGATACCCCGGCACGGGAAAACTGCTCGAGCGGAAGGTTCTTTTCGCGCCAAAGCCTGGGCCACACCGGCTTTACGGGTACATCCGCGTGGGCCGACCCGACGACGGGGATAGTCTTAGTCCTGTTGACGAATCGGGCATATATGGGAGAAGGGGATTTTCGCATCAAGCAATTCCGGCCGCTGGTTCATGACGCTCTGATGCTTGATCTCGGCCGGACCTGATGCCGACATTCACGGGGTAGCCCGTCGCAACGAACAATGAAAGGCTCTAGGGAGAGAAGGGATTCAACCACGAAGGCACGAAGGCACCAAGAAATCGAACACCGGCCTAGGTTTGTCGGCGCCGGCGGTTCGGTCTTAAGGCATAGCTCGTGAACCGTTCCCGGATCTCTTCGTGCCGTTGTGTCTTGGTGGTGGATTTCCGGTCCTCACGTCGAACACCAACGCGATCAATATTGGTAAGGCGGATTCCTCGGCTTTCCGATGTTATCCCAGGTTAGGCCCAGACGGTCCTGGAAGAAGGGGCCGAGGCGATCGAAAAGGCGTCGCCAATGGCTGTTCCCCAGTGCCAATCCCTCGAAAATGTCCGCCAAATGGTAGGCAAGGTTGGTCAGTTCCTCTTTCGGAAGGAATGAGATGGCGCCCAGCTTCAATGCCTTGTTCACACTGTCCACCGTGATGGAATGAGCGGTCAGCATCGCGGCAGGCAGTTCCTTTTCGCGGCATTGATCAAGCAGATCAAACCCTCTAACACCCATAATGTCCAGTAGAACCAAGTCGAAACGGTCTTTGGTCAACATCTCGGTTGCCTGCTCGTAGCTGCCCGCAGTGGTTACAACGCAGTCCGCCAACTGATCCTCAATCGTCTCCAGTACATCCGGTTCATCATCCACTGCAAGGATGCGCTTCTGTTCTAATATTTCGAGTTTTTTCATATTGATCTCCACTCTTGAACCGAGGGCTTCAGCGGTTCGCCCCATTGATGCCGAAGCCGGGCGTCATGCCGGAGCGAAAGGATTGCTCCATTTCGATTAGAATGTGAGCGAATTCCAGAGCGTGTTTCCTCATGGCTTCCGCCGCCGCTTCCGGCCGGCCTGCGATCACCGCGTCCACTATGGGCCGATGCATGCCGGCGGGGTGCAAGGATAAGGAATTGGGGGCCGCGGCTTGCACAACCCGACGGGTAACTCTCAACAAGGCTCTGACCAGTGCTTCGAGGAACCGGTTTCCGCAAATCTCCGCCAGCACCACATGCACCATGATTTTGATTTCGAGATCATCCGCCATGGATTTGACGGGCTGTTCTTCCAGCTCCAATATCTCTTCCAGTCTTTTGGCATACTCGGGAGTTATCCTTTCTGCCGCCAATCGAGCGATCTCGGGTTCGATGAGCCATCTGACATGGCAAAGCTCAGGCATGGAAACCTTGTCGGCCAGAAACAGATCTATGAAGGCAAGGGCCAGTTTTTCAAAAGAGAGCTCGATGACGTATGCGCCGCCTCCAGCGCCTTGCCTGGTGAGGATGAAACCTGAGTTTTCCAACGCGCGCAGGGCCTCGCGAACGGCCATTCTACTGACTTGAAATTGTTCCATGAGCTCGCGTTCGGACGGGAGCTTGTCGCCGGCGCGAAACTCCCCGAGGAGAATGGACTGCTTGATTTGTTCGGTAACCTCCTCGGAGAGTCGGTTCTGTTTTATGGGCCTGAACTTGGGCATAATTTCCTCTTTGACGGGAGTTTATCTAAGCGTACGATCTTTTTCAAACAAAAACATTCCATTAGTACTAATTTTCCTTGACTCCTATCATTCACCTCGTTAAAGATCAGACAATTCGACCTCGGAAAACTTTCCGACGCGTGAACTCAGGGGTCGCCCATGAACGTCGCGTATAATCTGGAAAGGTCGGCACTTTACTTCCCCGACCGACCCGCCGTCAGTGAGAGCGGGATCGACACAACGTATCTCATACTGAACAAACGCGCCAACCAAATCGCCGGCGGCCTCATCCGACTTGGGACAAAACCGGGGGATCTTATAGGCCTATGCGCTACGAACTCGGCCGACTGGCTGGCGTTCTACTTTGGAGTGCTCAAGGCCGGTGCCGTGGCCGTTACCCTTTCCGCCGCTCTCTCAGGGGACGAGTTGGAGCTGCTGCTAACCCATGCGAAGCCCCGCATCCTCTTCACCGCCGGAGACAAGCTCGGCCGTGCCGAGAGCCTCCGACAAGCGGCCGGTATCGAGAAAATCGTTTGCCCTGAAGGCGATATGTCCCTGACCGCTCTCATGGATCTCGGAAGCTCGGATTTCAAGGCCGTGGAACGGGACCGTGCCGATGCCGCTGCCGTCCTATACACGGGAGGGACCACCGGCCTGCCCAAGGGCGTGCTCCTGACCCACGAGAACATCGTCGTGACGAGTCACAATGTGGCCTATTCCGAGCGCTCGACGCAGACGGACCGCGCATTGTGCTTCTTACCGCTGAATCATGTATTCGGTCAAATCCACATCACGAACGCGACGGTGTTTTCCTCCGGGTGTATTGAGCTGATGCCGGCCTACGATATGGATAGAGTCCTTTCCCTCACTGCCTGCGGCAAGGTGACCAAGCTCTATGCCGTGCCTACCATCTACACTCGCCTCCTGGGCATCGAGGGATTAAGGGAAAAGCTTGCCGGGGTCCGGTATTGTTTTTCCGCCGCGGCAAGCATGCCCGAAGAAATAGTGCGAAGATGGAAGGAGCATACGGGCCTTACCATTTACGAAGGGTACGGGATGACCGAGTCGGCCTCCGCTGTAACCTATAATCATTACTACGATCACGTAATCGGTTCGGTGGGAACCCCGGTGCCGGGGGTGGAAGTGGAGATCCGCGACGCCGAAGGCAATTGCGTTGCCGACGGCTGTGAGGGCGAAATATGCGTTCGCGGCCGAAACATCATGAAGGGGTATCTTCACAATCCGGACGGCACACGTCAGGCCTTCCTGGAAGGGGAATGGTTCCGTTCCGGGGATGTGGGCGTTGTGGACCCACGGGGCTATCTCTTCATCGTGGACCGTCTGA
This sequence comes from Pseudomonadota bacterium, assembly GCA_043799015.1. Lineage (GTDB taxonomy): Bacteria > Desulfobacterota > Desulfomonilia > Desulfomonilales > Desulfomonilaceae > JAZDOF01. The sequence goes on from JAZDOF010001047.1 coordinate 6,504, forward strand.
AGGACATGATCATAACCGGGGGCGAAAACGTATATCCCAAAGAGGTGGAGGAGCTTCTCTTCAAGCGCTCCGAAGTGCAGGAATGCGCGGTAATAGGACTCCCCGATCTGGAGTGGGGCGAACGCGTCGCCGCGGTGGTGGTGCCTCAACCCGGCCGTGAGACAAACCCCGACGAGTTGAAGGTATATCTCAAAGAGCATCTGGCCGCTTACAAGGTCCCCAAACAGTACATCATCGTGGACGAGCTTCCCAAATCATCTACGGGCAAGATCCTAAAGCGGGAGATCCGAAAGAAATTCGCGGATCAGCCGCTCGGGTAGAGTATGGGGCACGCCGGCCCCGATAGGGTTCAAAGGAGAATGAAATGAGAAAGATCGTCGCGCTCTTCACCGTTTTTCTTCTGATCGGCCTGTGCCTGTACGGACCGTCTCCGATTCGGGCGGAAGAAAAAGTGATCAAGCTCAAGTACTCCAATCTCTTCCCCCCATCGCACAAGAACAGCGTCCTTTCGGACCAATGGGGCAAGGAAATCGAAAAGCGGACCAACGGCAGGGTGAAGATCGTCTATTTTGCCGGTAACACGCTGACCCCGCCCACCCAGACCTACGACAGCGTAGTCAAGGGCATCGCCGATGTAGGCCAGAGCTTGGTGGGGTATGCCCCCGGCCGATTCCCGTTAACCGAGGTGCTTGCGCTTCCCCTGGGTTACACCTCCGGATTTCAGGCGACCAAGTTGACGAACGAATTCTACAATAAGTTCAAGCCTAAAGAATTCGACGACACTCAGGTGATGTATTTGCACGGCCATGGACCCGGGCTCGTTCACACGAAGAAAGTGATCTCTTCGTTGGACGACGTGCGCGGTTTGCGAATCAAGGCCAATGCCGAGAACGCGGCCATCGTCTCCACATTGGGCGGCGCTCCCGTGAGTCTTCCGATAACGGAAACGTACGACGGCTTGCAGAAAGGCCTTGTGGACGGCGTGCTCCTTCCCATAGAGCCCATCAAAGGCTGGAAGTTCTCCGACATGATCAAGACTACGGTCGAGAATTACGGCATGGCTTATACAGCCCCGATTTTCGTCGTGATGAACAAGGACAAGTGGAAATCCCTACCCAAAGACGTCCAAGAAATCATCATGCAAGTCAACGCGGAGTGGCTTGAAAAACAGGCCCTTCAATGGAACGAGTTGGATAAGGAAGCAAGGGAATTCTGCATTCAAAAGGGCATCAAGATAGCAAAGGCCACGCCGGAGGAAGGGGCGAAGACGGTTGAAAAGATGAAGCCCATACATGTCGCGTACGTGGAAGCGATGAAGGCCAAGGGACTTCCCGGAGCCGACGCCCTCCAATTCTGCTTGGAATACATAAAGACGCACCCCTAACAACAGAGAGTCGAAGGGCCTACCGGCGTTCGTTCCATCCGGTAGGCCTTCGTAGGTAATAGAGGAATTAGTCATGGATAGGTTCATGATGATTATTCTAAAGGCCGATTTCGGTCTGTTCACGATCTCGGGGCTCGCCCTGATGATTATGATGGGAGTCACCCTCGTTGACGTGATCATGCGGTCTTTGGGTAAACCCATTGTAGGGAGCGTCGAGTTGATCTCGTTTTTCGGCGCGTTCGCCGTGGGATTGGCGATCCCCTACACGTCATGGACCAAAGGGCACATTCTGGTGGATTTCGCGATGGAGAAACTGTCGCCCAAATCCAAGGCGGTCCTGCAATCCATAACCAGATTCGTAGGAATTGCCCTGTTCTTACTTGCCGGTTACAACTTCATCCTTTTCGGATTGGACATGATGAAGTCAAACCAGGTCAGCGGCGCCTTCAAGTTGCCCCTATACCCCGTGGCTTTCGGTCTTTCATTGAGCTGCTTCCTGCAATCGGCGACCTTGCTGTGCGATTTCTTTAAGATCATCAAGGGAGGAGAGCATGAGTGAGATCGCTACCGGGATAACCGCGCTATTCGTCCTGCTCCTGTTGTTCATTACCGGGCTTGAATTGGCGTTCGCAATGGCGGTACTGGGTTTCGCGGGATTTGCCTATCTTGTTTCCTTCAATGCCGCGTCCAATCTGCTCGTCAAAGATTTCTACGACACTTTCTCATCCTACGGCTTCACGGTGATCCCTCTGTTCGTTCTGATGGGCCAAGTCGCATCCAATTCGAACATCGCAAAACGATTGTACGTCGCGACGCATCAGTTCGTGGGCCACATCCCCGGCGGCATCGCCATGACCACGGTCGCCGGCGCCACGCTGTTCAAGGCCATGTGCGGGTCCACACTCGCCACCGCGGCCACTTTCGCGGGCATAGCCATACCGGAGATGGATCGTTACGGTTACGACAAGAGACTCTCAACGGGTGTCGTGGCCTCGGTAGGCACCTTGGGAATGCTCATTCCTCCGAGCATAGTCCTCATCATCTATTCCATCATCGTGGAAGAATCCATCGGGAAGATGTTCTTGGCCGGCATCCTTCCGGGTCTTATGATTTCGGCGTTTTTCATGGTGGTGATTTACGGGTGGGTGACATGGAATCCGGAGATCGCTCCCCGTGCAGAGAGGGTCCCATGGAAGGATAGGATCCGCACCATCCCGGAATTCCTTTGGGTGGCAATCATATTTCTCGTCGTAATCGGCGGCCTCATGTGGGGTTGGTTTTCACCCACCGAGGCCGGCAGCATGGGCACCTTC
>JAZDOF010001059.1:0-2788 GCA_043799015.1 Pseudomonadota bacterium
TCTGAAGTCGGTGGTGACAATCTTTAATACCGCGCTCCTTTTTCACGCGGAGCCGCGGAGGACGCGGAGTTTCTCTCTGTCCCTTTCTCCGCGCCTCTGCGACTCCGCGTGAGACTCCAAAACCGATCGATCCTCTGTGTCGCTTTGTGGTCTATTCTTCTCCCATCGTGGTGGACGTTTACAGACTCCACCCCTATCGTTCCTCGCGTGTGTCGATCTTGATGCCGTATTGCTTAATTTTGGCGTGGATGGTCGTATAGTCGATTTGCAGCAGCCTTGCAGCCTTAGCCTTATTTCCTCCCGTCTTTCGCAGCGCCTCGATCAGGGCATGGCGCTCGACATTCATGGTGCTTCTGCGAACGATCTCCTTGAGGGAAAGTCCATCGACGTCCATGTTGTTTTGTTGGGGAGCGCACTCCGATTCTACGGAAAACGGGCTCTCAAGTATTAGGTCCGTTGCCGAGATCATATCGTGGGCCTGTAGTACGGCCCTGCGAACGGATGCTCTTAGTTCCCGGACGTTCCCCTGCCATGGATGCCGCCTGAGAAGATCCAGGGCCGCATCGGAAAAGCCCCGCACGTCTTTGGCCAATTCTATGTTGGTCGCTTTGAGGATACGGGTCGCTATGTGAATCGTGTCCTCCTGCCGCTCACGTAGAGGGGGTATGTGAATCGTGAACTCGCTGAGCCGATAGAACAGGTCACGGCTGAACGTTCCTTGGCGAACGGCCGCATTGAGGTCCACGTTGACCGCCACGACGATGCGGACATCGACGGTTACCGGCTTCCTTGCCCCGACCCGGAAGAAACTCCTCTCCTGTATGGCTCTCAGCAGCTTGATTTGGGAGCTGAGCGGCATATTGGATATCTCGTCCAGGAATAAGGTCCCTCCTCCAGCCAACTCGAATTTCCCCGGTTTGTCCGTGGAAGCGCCGGTAAAAGCCCCTTTTTCATAACCAAACAGCTCGCTTTCAAATAAGGACTCGGGGATGGCTCCGCAGTCCACCGGGATGATCGGCGCCTGGGCCCGTGGGCTTGCTTCGTGTATGGCCCGGGCCACCGCTTCCTTACCGGTCCCCGTTTCTCCTTGAATGATGACTGAGAAATTGGAGGGTGCCACCAGTGCGACTTCGGAAACGACACGGTTGACTGCTTCACTTGGTCCCATCATCTCACGAAGATGGCTGATTCTGAGGTTTTGGGTCTCATCACACACGCTCCGCTTCGCGAAGCTCGGGTGCCTTTCTTGGAGAGCTTTGCCTATTTTCTTTATCAGTTCACGGCTGTCTATCGGCTTGGGCAGATAGTCGAAGGCTCCTTCTTTAATTGCATACACGGCCCCGTCAATTCCGCCCCAGGCGGTAATTATTATTATGGGCAGATTCGCATCCAGGGTCTTGGACCGTCTCAGGACTTCCATACCGTCCATGCCGGGCATATTTACGTCCAGTAAGACGGCATCGGGCATACCCAACCGAATCATCTCCAAGGCCGTCTCTCCGTTGTGGGCGACCATGGGTTTGTAGCCTTGTCGCTCCAACAACCGAAAGAGTATGTCACAGATGTCCTTTTCATCATCAACTACAAGAATCCTAGCTCCGCTTTGGGGCATTGGCCGGTCCTCCAAGCCTGCACGGCTCAATCGCCGTCACACACTTCCATCATCCGATGGTTCGGACCGGCGAGCAATACGTAGTCCGAGCGTGGCGGGTTGTTTCTGAATCGATCGGCGATGGAACTCTTTGGAATCATTGTTTGTAACCGTTCACCGAGTTCGCTCGATGCCTCACTCCACGCCCCTTTACAAGTCCGGAGAGGGGTGCCGGACCCCCTTTCCCCATACTAAGGGAAGGGGACGAGGGATGTGGCGGGTTGGACTTGAGGCTTGACTTGTCCTTCAACGAGAGGTGTGGTGAATGCTTACCATTGTCTACTTCATGCATCCTTCCCTCGTAACCATTCACTCTTGTGGGGCAGGCTTGCCGGCCTGTCGAGATCGCACTAAGAAAATTCGCAGGCTAGAAAGCCTGCGCCACGTTGAGATTGGGATTTTCCGCCCGTAAGTGAATGGTTACCTTCCCTCCCTGTTTCTCCGGCCTGCTCAAAACCAGCGAACATTTTCCGCCGGCTTTTGGGCGACTCAATAATTTCCGGGCCAAGCGCGACGCCGGATGTATCAATAGGGTTTGGTTGATGATTCATCCCGTCTCCCGGGGCCCTCGTTCATACAACCCTACCTTGAATGCATGATTTAATCAACGCTCGGCGCCGTACAGCCCCGGCGCCCCGGTTGACTTAGGTCGGCCGGGTCTATATCTTTTATGGAGGTCGACGAGCTCTTATTCCATCCACGCCGTCCCCGCGGATTCATAATGCCGTAAACGGGGCGGCCGGGCTCGATGTCAGGGAGGTTCGGATGATCGGTTATGGCCCGTTGAAAAATGTCTCGTTATGCGTAGCCGCATTGGTTATACTCTGTTTTGTTCCAACTAGACTACCCGCGGTGGAGGCCAAATTGAAGCGGTTCACTCTTCCCAACGGTCTTAATGTCCTCGTTAATGAAGACCATGCCAAGAAAGTGACCACGATTCAGCTCTGGGTTATGGTCGGAAGCGCCGACGAAAACGACTCGGAGAGAGGGATCAGTCACCTCATCGAACACCTGGCCTTCAAGGGCACGCCCACCCGAGGCGTGGGACGGATAGCCAAAGAGGTGGAAAGTCTGGGGGGCAGCATCAACGCGTACACCAGTTGGGATGAAACGGTCTTCCACGTTACCGTCCCTTCC
>JAZDOF010001087.1:0-3353 GCA_043799015.1 Pseudomonadota bacterium
AGTACCGGTTTCTTGGGGGAAGAAGGGGCCTTGGAGTCCATTCCCGGGGTTGGTTTTGAGCTGAGGCGTGCCGGCTTTTGGACCTTCAAAGCCGGTGCGGAGGCCAAGATCGGTGCTGATTCAAGCTTGACCCTGGTTTACGAAAAGTCGATCCCAATGATGATAGGCGCCAGGACGTCTCCGGATGTCGTTTTTCCAACCACTCAGGACGAACCGGGTCGTCCGGTTGCGTGGTGCGACCCAAAACCGGACTGGTGGACATTGGACGCCATGTATTCCTACGCGTTAGCACCGGAATTCGGTTTGGTCGGGGGCTTGAGACTCGATCACTTCCTGTTGGAGCTTCGATCCTCCGGCATAAGCGGCATCCAACCCGAACCGGACGAGACGATTCTTCGGTACTCGGGCGACTTGTATCAGAAATTGATCGAGCCATATATCGGCTTGCGGATGAAGTCGGCAGATTTCACCGTCACTGTGATCGGCTCCCCTGTTGTGTTCGGCAAGTTCGGGTTGCTTTTCAAACATGCGGAGGCTGAGGGAGCGGAACAGGAACTGGCGGTCGACCGGTTTTCCTTCCAGCAGGCAAAACCATTCTTCGTGGAAGCTTCTCTCGATTGGAGGAAGCGTTTCTCCGACGGCATGGTCATAGACTCGTGGTTCAAGGGTAGTTGGCTGAACGCGTCAATGAAAACGAATCGCGAAGCATCGGAAATTGAGTCCACGGAAGCCGAGGCTCAGTCGGGCCAAGGCCGAGGATTCTTCAGGAAGGCTTTGCTGGGGGGCGGCATAGAGGCTCGCATCAGATTCTGACTGAGTCCGTATTCTCTTCATTCTGAAAGACCAAGACCTGCCATGCATATTTGATCGGCCGCCGTCAACGGTGCGGGATTCCCTTCGGACACGGCGACTCCCGCGGCTTTCGCCGCCGCGTAATCTGAACTACTCATGCGAGGAAAACGGAAAATGACCAGAACAGTGATCGTTTTGACGGTTCTAGCCGGGTTGGCGATAGGCGCACCGGCCTTCGGCCAGTTCACAGGCCCTGGAGCAGCGACTCCGGTCGACGTGAAGGCAATCCTGGCAAACCCGGTCGATGACACGTGGGTCACCCTTAGAGGTCAGATTATCAAAAAAATAGGACGCGACAAGTATCTCTTCAGTGACGGCACCGGGCAGATCCGATTGGACATTGACGACAAGTATTTTCCGGCCGGGGTACCGATCTCATCCACAACCAAACTACAGATCTCCGGTGAGGTGGATGCCGATTACTTCAAGACCCCTGAAATCGATGTGAAAAACATTGTGGTTCTGTCGGATACGGGGGGCGCGGCTTCGACCCCGACCCAATCCCAACCCAAGTAGATGTAGGTAGGGAAAAGTCCCGTTCGGATTGTCCTCCACCACGGCGTGCTTGAGGAAGCCTGTGTGTCAAGACGGTGAATGCCGGAAGCACGGCTTCCACAAGCCGTCCGCCCCCCCCGCCCTTAACGTGTGAAGGCCGGCCGCCGATGGAGCCAAATAGAGCTTGAATTCCATCGCGGAGCCGGCCTACCATGACAAATTCCGTTGTGATGCGTATCCTTGAAACGGGCGGGTGGTCGAATGTGAGGAACATGCTTAGACCGCTTGGCTGATATGAGGAGGCTGCGGTCCGGTCCGGCGGGCTTCGCAATGCTGGGCGGATTTTCTGACTACCCGGTTACGGTCGACTACCGTATCAAGGACTGTTCACACAAGGAGGACGTCACATGGTCGTCGGAGATTTTGCACAAGGAACCCAGGTCGTGGTCATAGGCGGAGGGACCGGCGGCTATGTCGCGGCCATTAGGGCCGCACAGTTAGGCCTGGAAGTTACCCTCATAGAAAAAGAAGATATGGGCGGGGTATGCCTAAACCGGGGTTGCATTCCCTCAAAGGCCTTGATTCACGTGGCCGACCTCAAGAGCCTTATCGCAAAGGCCGACAAGTTCGGTCTCGTGACGAGTGAGGCTCGCGTTGATCTTCCCAAGCTCTTGGCTTGGAAAAACCGGTTGGTGGAGAAACTCCGCAAGGGGGTAGAGTCGCTCCTTTCACTCAATAAAGTGGAAGTGGTGCATGGGACCGCGTACCTAACGGGCGATCGTTCACTCACCGTGGAGGGACCTGAAGGACACCGCCGCTTTGAATTTCAGTACGCGATCATTGCGACCGGCTCGTCTCCCGCGGACCTTCCCGGAACACCGCGTGACGGGGAATTGGTTATCAATTCCACGGATGCGTTGGAACCTGCGGATATCCCGGAACGAATGGCCGTAGTGGGCGCCGGCGCTATAGGCCTGGAGTTGGGGACCCTGTACGCAAAACTCGGCACAAAGGTCACCATCTTGGAGGGAGCGCCGAAATTCTTGGCCATGGTGGACCCGGATTTTGCACCGGTAATGGCAAAGGCCCTCAAGTCGTTGAACATTGATCTAATCCTTGACTCGCGCGTAAAGAAGGTGGTACGGGAAGGGACTCACGCGAATCTGACGTATACGACTCCCGACGGCGAGCATAGCCTCACCGTGGACCGGGTCCTGACGGCGGTCGGGAGAAGGCCGAACACGAGTGATTTCGGTCTCGAGAAAGCCGGAGTCCGGCTGGACAACCAGGGGTTCGTAGTGGTGGACAACCGAATGGAGACCACCGTCCGCGGAATTTTCGCGGTCGGTGACGTGGTGACCGGTCCCATGATGGCCCACAAAGCATCTTATCAAGGCAAAATCGCCGCAGAGGTGATCGCCGGTCAACCCTCGGCCTTTGACGGGGTGCAGGTTCCCGGCGTCATATTTTCGGACCCGGAAATGGCCTGGGTGGGTCTCACGGAGGATCAGGCACGTGCCCAGGGTTTTACTCCCAGAAAAGGGGTGTTTCCTTTCAAAGCCCTCGGCAGGGCCTTGACGTTGGGCGATGAGGGAGCAGGTTTCGCGAAGATAGTATCGGACACCGATACGGGCATCGTTCTCGGCGTTCACATCGTGGGACCGTTCGCTTCCGATCTTATCGCCGAAGGTTGCCTGGCCGTGGCCTCGGCGTCCCATGTGGATGATCTGACGCTTACGATACACCCGCATCCCACCTTGCCGGAGAGTATCGAGGAGGCCGCGGAGCAGATTGAGAACCGGGCGATCCACATCTTCAACCCGTCTCGAAAACAAGCAAAGTGACTTAGCCTATATGAGCCGAACATGACTAAGCGAACCATTCGTGTAAAGGAAGTGGTAAGAGACGTCAGGGCCGGGCTGGATGACGCCAAACTGATAGCCAAGTACAATCTGAGTCCGGAATGGGTCCCGATTCTCCTCAACAGGCTCGTGCAGATGGGTTTG
>JAZDOF010000010.1:0-6899 GCA_043799015.1 Pseudomonadota bacterium
AACGGGGGGAAGCTCCCTCCCCGTTGACGGGGAGGGCTGGGGAGGGGTCTCTTTATTCGTCACCGTATTTAGGAAACGGACCACTAAGGGTGGACCTCACAGGAAGCGTCTTTTCATCTCACTTATGTACTCGGGGATGCCCCCGGGCATCTCGTTCTCTATTTGAGCCTTTGCCTGCCTAAGCCGCGCCTTCATTCCGGGTTCGTTGAGTTGGTCCAAATCCGTTAGACCCACGCCTCGTCGTCCGAGTTGGAACAGTAATCGCTCTTCTTCGGGCAACCCAAGGTACTTGTCGATGACGGAGAGTATGCGTGGTTTGTCCTCCGGGAGCTTCCCTTCAACTTCTTGGAGAAGGTTGAGTATGTGATCGCTCACCAACGTGGTGGTGATCCCCTCAAGCAGTCCTATGAACCGTTTGATCTCCAGTACTATCTCGTCTTCGTCGGGAATGGTGAATCTACCCTCATCGACCATATCCGAAAGGGTGGTTCCCCTTTTCACGTACAGCGACCTGAAGCGAACAAAGGCGGGGTTTATCGCGTTGACCACCCGCGCGGATTCTATTGCATTTTCCTCGCTGAATTCCCGTCCGCCGATTCCGGGAATGATGTAGAGACAAAGCGATATGCCGGCTTCGACGACTTTCTTCCCGCCTTCGATTATCTGTTCCGCACGGGCCCCCTTTTGAATGAGCTTCAGTACTCGATCGGATCCCGACTCCATTCCCACATGAAGCCTTGCCAACCCGGCTTCGCGCAAGCGGACGAAGTCTTCGACCGACTTGTTCTTTAGCGTACCGGCACGGGCGTAGGACGTGACTCGAACTACGTCGGGGAAAATCTCTCGAACATAACCCAGGATCGCAATGAGCGATTCCGTCGATAACATGATGGAATTTGCGTCCTGCAGAAATACGGTGTGTCCGCCGGATGCAAGCCACAACGCAGTGGATCTGTAACAATCGTTGAAGTCCGGGTTGTTTACCACGTCCACGAGCACGCGTCTTGTAAGTTGGCCGCCGTCTCCCATTTGCCGAGAAATGCCGATGATTTGGTCAACGATGCCTTTGACCGCGTCCACATCCCGAAAGATTTCTTCCAGTGATCTCCGTGAGAATTTACGGTTCTTGTAGGTCGCGCAGAACGCGCACTTATTCCAGGGGCAATTCCGGGTTACCCGGAGCAATAGGCTGCCGGCCTCGCTGGGCGGCCTTATGGGACCTTGTTCATATTTCAATGCGGGGTTCATTTAACGGCTCTCAGTTCATTTGTATATTAGTCTCCCTTGCAGGAGACGGTTTGTGTTGACGGATAAACCGTGATAGACTAGTACGTCGCAGTCGATCCTTTTGGAGTATAAACCCTTCCGGCGTGCGAGGGAACATCCTTGACAGGCTTTCGACGGGAAAAGACCGGCATTATCATTGCATCGCTCATTCTATTCTGCCTTCTCGGCTGCACCGGCGACGCCCTTTCCGACGAATCATTTCCATCGACCGTTAGAATCATTGCACCAAAGGATCCGGTTCAGATTCTTCGCCGGCCGAACCCGACGGCGGAGATCATCACGATAGCCTTGGACGGACAGTTGCTGGAAGTGCTGGGCATAGAAGGCGATTACCTCAAAGTGCGTCTGGACGATTCGCCGGAGCCCGGCTACCTGATGAAGAAGTACGCAAGCGCGTACACCGCCCCCAAGAAGGAAACATCGTATTGGTGGCTGGCGGCGCTTGGCGTTATTGTGGCCATTGCGGGAGGTGCAGGCGGATTCGCCTTTTGGAGCATGAAGAAGGCCAGGGAGGCTGAACGACGGGCAGCCGCCATTAAGGAGTCCATAAGGTACGGCGAGGAGTTGTTCCGTTCCGGAGAGTACGACGCGGCCATACGCGAGTTTCGTCGTCACATAGACTTGCAGGACGGGGAAATACGAAATCCCGACGTGTACAGGCGTCTGGCCGAGTGCTGTCGTCAGACGGAACGCCTGGAAGAGGCGGCTGCCGCGTGGGAGAAGATGCGGGCTTTGGGCGGCCTCAAGAAAACCGAAGACCACACCTTGGGCGTGGACATAATGGTGGCTCAAGGTAAGCACGCTGAGGCGGCGCAGATATACGAACAGTTGCTGCAGAGCGAATCGGACTCCGAAAAGATATATGACATACGCAAGAAGCTCTTTGCCGCCTATCGTCGTCTCAGAGATCACAAGAAACTTGTGCGCCATGCGGACGAACTGCTGCGCGGAGAAATACCCGACTCGGAGGTCCTGAGGACCACGGTCTCGTATCTCGTGGAAGAAGGTTGTACCGACCTTGCCGTGGAGATCGGAAACAAGGACATCATCAAGGCCGTTTGCTCGGAGTTCCTCGAAGAGCAGAAAATCACGGGTCCGGCGGAACGGGTTTATGTGAAATGCCTTGAGTACAATCGGACGGATGTCAGACTTCACTCCATGTTGGCGAAGAAATACCAGCAGGACGGCGACTTCGTAAAGGCGGTCACCGAGCTTACCATGCTGGGCCAACTCGACAAAGGCCAGGCAGCCGTCTACACGGAACAAGCCGCCAAGCTCTACATGGAAAACGGACGCGTGGCGGACGCGTTGATGGGCGGCAATCCGCAGATAGTCAAGAAGATTGCTCAGCTATATCTCGCACGCTCCGAGGTGCATCCTGATGCGGTGGCGGCGTACGAAAAGGTTCTTGAATTTCAACCGAATGCCGTAGGGGTGAACAAGATTCTCGCCACCGTCTATTTGACCAAGGGCGATCTGCACAAGTACATGGAGAAACTGCGGCTGCTGCATGAGATTGACGGCAAGACCCACGACTACTTGCTGGATTTGGCGATCTGCATGGTGGATAATGAGCTTGTCGCACAAGCATTGGGAGAGCGGAACCGAGACTTGACCAAGCGACTGTGGAAGCTGATGTTGAAGCGAGCGGCCCACGACGACCAAGCGATCATGGTGTATGAAGCGGTGCTCGCCGAGGAGCCGGATAACCCAAGTGTGAAAAGAGTCCTGGCCGAAGCCTACGATCGCCGAAAAGAGCCGGAAAAAGCCGCGCGAATTCGCTCCGCGAACATGCCGGGCCTTCGTAACGCTGAAGCCGCTCAACCGAGGACCGGGCCTTCCAAGCCGAAGACGGTCGAAATCGGGCCTCCTAAGACCGGTACCACCACGATACGGACAAAGAGCGACCTTGCCAAGAAGTCCCAAACCGTCGCACCCCCCAAGGGCGTTACAAAGGCGTCGGGTCAACCGGTCGCCGCGTCGGGTTCGCCCGGTGCGAGTCCGAAGCCGCCGGTCAAGGCCCCCAAGACCGGCGTCACCGGGCAGATAACGGCAAGGCCCACGCTCCCTGCTCCCGCTCCTGCTTCGCCGCCGCCCATCTCAAGGCCGAACGGCCGGCCTAAGCCTTCCGTGACTGCCCCGGCCACGCCGCCCCCCGTTGCCCAGACGGACCCATCCAAGCAGCCGACGCGGCCCGTGTCGGCGGCAGTGCCCCGGACGGAAACCGGGCGCCGACCCGCGCAGCCCACCGCGGTGAATGAACAACAGGTCATGGTCACCGAGATGCTCGAATCTCCTCGCAAGGAGGCCGTCACCACATTCGTTTCCGCGTACTCGGACGACACGATCCGCGTGAACGTCGCAGAAAAAGAAGTTTTCCGCCCCGCCACGGGCTCGGTTGGTTTTGCGTTTCATCCGGTCGAAGCTCTTTGGGAGGACGGATGGGGGACGTGGCACAGTGCCAAGGAAGTCAACACCAAACGGTTCGTTCTGTTACGGGTGTTTCAGAGGGGACTCGTCGAGGCGGAACTAAGGAAACGTTTCCTTTCCGATATCACGGAACTCGGTTTCATGCTGAGACATGAGAGCATTCTCGAGCAGGAAGACGTGGTAGTAAGACCGGACCGGACAATAGGTATAATCCATCCCCACTACACACGCAACCTGGCTAAATTATTGGAATCAAAAACTCCGCCCGATTACGATCAGAGTATGCGTATTCTGACCTCCGTCGTCCGTGCCTTGACCTATGCGGCCAACTACAAAGGCCGTGACGGGCAGGTTCGTCGCACTTTCCACATGCATCTACAGCCGATGCAGGTTTTGTTCGGCGATGATCTCGGCACCATTAAGATCGCCGGCCTGGGATACGCACATATTTATCGGACTCTGACCCAGGGGCGACGGGCAAGGTGGGAAGACCCGGGAATGAACCCGGCCTACATGCCTCCCGAGTTGTTCCTACGCAGGGCCGCGGCCGTACGTGAACGCAGCGTGGATGTCTATGCCCTGGGAATTTTGATGTATCGCATGCTGACCGGAGAACTCCCTTTCAAAGGGCCCGAATTCGACGACTACAAATTCGAGCACGCCAGAATAACCGCCAAGGCCCCGTCAAGGCTCAACGCGGACATTCCGGCCTGGCTCAATGAAGTGATACTCCGTAGCCTCGACAAGGACCCCGATTCACGCTGGAGCAGCGTAGCCGAAGTAGATAGGGAGTTTGCGTCGCACGCTGCCACAGGTTGACGCCTGCTTCGTCCGTTCGGGGCGATCAAGGGTTGGACCGGGAACATCAAACCCCAAGTCGCGTATACCGGAAGAAATCGCTGGATGGGTCGCCGAAAGGTCTTAAGTTAAAGGTCCGCCCCCGGGAACGCACAATCGGCAGGGACGCGGCACCTCCTTTTCAGACGGCCATCTCGAAGAAGCACGACTCGTTTACCCCGCACGGTGACGGTTGGTCGGGGTTTTGTTCCCTCAGGTACTCGCTTAGTACGCGGCAGTGCTCGCAGGGGTTGTACGCGGACTCGTACCTGGTCACCGTCCCCCCGGCCCTAGAAGACATGCGGATTTTCAAGTCCTTGATGTCTTGGTACATGCGTAAGCAATGTTGTACGCTCCAACGACCTTTGAAAACTCGGCACGTCACGGCATACTCTTCGAGCCACGACTTTTGCTCGGTTCCCATAGCAGCACCTTCCGTTCTTTACAGACGCCGCACATCGGCGAGTTCGTCGGAATAGAGCAGCTCCGTGGATTTCCCATAACCAATCGGATAGAATATACGACACCGCCTTTCGGTAAATGTTCCTATAGTCGGGTTCCGAATGCCGCACTTGGGCTCCGGCGTTTACTGGAATAATCGAACGGCCGTGTCCGCCGGCAGTCACAACCGAGGATGAAGATCCTTCCGGTTAGGCCGAAGGACAACCCCTAGGACCGTCGTTTCCGTGAAAGCGGGGACTAGGGTCGCGCGGAATCAAGAGTGGGTCCCCCGCTCCAGCTTGATAGTTTCCGTGCTCTACCGGATAATATTGCGAGAATCGCCGCGACCGGCACCTTACACGGGTATTTTCAGTCGAGAAGCGAATCTTCAGGCCGAAAACGCACGCGCCTCCCGAAAACTTGAATGATTAGGTTCCGGCGCAATTAGGAATTGACTGGTGCCTTTACCGGTGCTAGGTTTATGGGCATTAGTATGGAGGTTTTTGCGTGAGGGAACTTTTCCCACCTACGGGATATGGTCGACCAGGGCGATCGAGACGGTATCGTAAGCTCGTCGTTATCGTCCCGATCATTATCGCCGGGCTTGCCGCGGCAGGTTACGGCAACCTGTTTCAGGGAATCACCGGATTACTGTCGCCCCCTCGGGTCGCGAATTCGGCCGAGAAGTCGCCGGCTGCAGATGGAGAAAACGCGGCCGAAGGATTCGAGGCGGAACCGCAGGTGCAGGATGAGAACGACGAGAGCACCGTGGAGGTGACGGACGTAACCGAACAGGGAGACACCCTTTTCGCAATCCTGAACGCAAACCTTGCCGAATCCTCCCAAGCGGATAAGGTCGCTCAGAGTCTTGCATCGATAATCAATGCCCACACCCAAAAGAACCGCACGAAGGACGTAGCCCTAAGACCCGGAGTCAGGTACAGCATCATGGTGAACCGACGCGGGGATTTTGTGAAGGCGTCCCTTGAGTTGGACCCGGCATCGGTTTTCCATTGCGCCTTGGAGGCCGAGGGCCTTCGTGCATGGAAGGAAGACGTCGTACTCGAATTCAGGGATGAGCTGCTTACCTTCAAGGTAAATGGAAACATGGTCCAGTCGATCCTGAATGCCGGTGAGGGTGCGGACCTCGCCCACAAGGTCACGAACGTGTTTCGATGGGATATCGACTTTCAAGCGGAGTCGCAAAAGGGCGACGTGTGCAAGGTTCTGTTCAGACGACGATACGCCGACGATCGACCATCAGGATACGGCGAGGTCCTGGCCGCAGTGTATGAAGGCCGGAAGACCGGGCGTAAAGCCGGGTTCCTCTTTAGCGGCACCTACTATGACGACGCGGGGACGGAACTGAAGAAAGATTTTCTGCGGTCCCCTCTGAACACCATCAGGGTGACGTCGAAATACGGCAATCGGCTGCATCCAATATTGAAGGTCTGGCGCAAGCATGACGGTGTTGATTACGCCGCTCCCACCGGGACACCGGTCTTCACGGTGTCCCGGGGTGTGGTGAGCTTTGCCGGCTGGAAGAACGGCTACGGAAACTACGTCTGCATAGTCCACCCAAGCGGCCATGAAAGCCGCTACGGGCATTTGAGCGGCATCCTGGTAAAAAAAGGGCAACGAGTGGAGCAGAGGCAACGTATCGGTCTGGTAGGCATGACCGGGCGTGCCACCGGCCCTCATCTCGATTTCCAGTTGCTCGTTAAGGGCAAGCATGTGGACCCGCTCAAGGTCAAGATGGTCGCCACTCTGGCCAAGGTCCCCACGCCGTTAAGAGATCGGTTCGATTCGATCGTAAAGGAGCGGACGGGAAGCTTGGTCAATCATGCCGGCGCCGGCAAAACCGGTCGCAATAGGCTTGCCAAGTTACCTTGATTGTAACCGTT
>JAZDOF010000244.1:0-5725 GCA_043799015.1 Pseudomonadota bacterium
CTGGCCCACACGGAAGAAGGCGATACGGCGAAACGCCATGCCATGCTCCTCGACCTCCTGACCCCTGTGGCAAAGACCTATCCTTCGGAGATGGGGATCCACTCCGTCAGCCAAGGACTCCAGATACTCGGCGGGTACGGCTATTGCCAAGAGTTCCCGCTGGAACAGTACTACCGCGACATCAGGATTCACACCATCCACGAAGGGACCACAGGCATACAGGGGCTCGACCTTTTGGGACGCAAGGTCATGGCGAACAACGGAGCCGCCTTACGCATCTTTCTCGACGAATTGCAGGCCGCAATGGACTCCGCGTCTTCGGACGATTACCTGAAGCCGTACGCGGAACGCTTGAACAACGCGGTGGAACTTGTTCGAAAGGTCACCATGCATCGTATCCAATCCGCGCTGAAGGGAGACATCGAGGAATTTCTCGCGGACGCGACGCTCTATTTGGAACTGTTCGGGATCGTAGCAATTGCGTGGCAGTGGTTGGTACAAGGTATCGCCGCCCGTGCCGCACTCGGCGGTGAGGTGCCGAAGCACGACGTGGGGTTCTACGAAGGCAAGCTTCAGACCATGCGCTATTTCTTCCACTACGAGTTGCCGAAAACTCACGGACTTGCCGCCAGGCTGCTGGAAAACGACGCCATAACCGTTGGAACGACCTCGGCGATTTTCGATGATTGACCACAGGATGGTACCGAAGCGACGGAGGCGGTCGGCGAAGGTATTGATGCGGACGTTTCAGTATGGCTCTTTCCGCACGAGGGTGACCGATCGCCCTGTATGGCCGAACCCGGTCGGTGCAGCAACCGGGGAATCCCGGCCGACCGTCGAAAGGAATCCCGCCGTGCCGCGAATGCCTTGGGAAAGCCTTGACAAGAAAAGAGGGAAGAGGCTAATCATGTGCAACGAGCGGGGCGCATCATTCAACCGTCGTGCATAGCGCCCATCTGCGGCCGAGAACCTGGGTTCGAACACTCTTTGTGTTCACCCCGCGGGCCTAAATGGGTGAGACCCGTGATGCGAACGGAATGCACCTACCGATTATCGAGAGGGACTCGACGCGAACCATGATGAATAGGGAAGCCCGGACGCCGGCCCAAGCCGTCGACGATCGATTGCTGTTGGAAATGCGGAATTATGTGCGTTGCATATTCTCTTCCCTTATTCCCGTTATGGGGGCTTACGTTTACGGGGCGGCAGCATCACATTCCATGTCCGTGGCCGCTTTGGCGACACAGTGCGGTGTCAGCCTTGTTGCCGACATATTCATATTGTTGGCGATGCGCACCATAGTCAGCAGTAATATCTTCAGTTTCCCCTACGGCACCGGAAAATTGGAAAACTTCATCGGCTTCCTGACGGGTGCTTTGATGTTACCGACAGCGGCGATGATCTACATTTCAACCGCTAAAGCCTTACTGAGCGGAAGTCACGAAGTGCATTTCGAATTCACCCAAATAGGCATGATTCCGGGTCTGCTTCGTGATGCCTCTCTGCTTTATTGGTCGCAACGGTTGATACGGAAATCCAAGTCGCCTTCTCCGATGGTTCAGTCCTTTGCTGTGAGCTATAAGGTAAGCGTGATGGTCACCACTGCGGGAATCCTGTCCATGATGCTTGCTTTATGGCTCACGCGAATGCACCATGCACATCTCGGAGTAATGATCGACCTTGTTCTGGCCGCTGTGCTCGCAACGTACATGCTGGTGAATGCAGTTATTCTCCTCAGCACGAACTTTCACTCCTTGATTGATTTGCCCCTCTGCGAAAGCGATCAACTGAAGATTCTCAAAGTGTTGACCGATCATCATGAGTGCTTCGACAACCTGGGGGTTATTTACACCCGCGCATCCGGCAGCAAAAAGATAATAGAAATCGAACTTTACTTCAGTCAAGATGCCACGATCCGGGAAATCGACGTCCTGGCAGAAGGATTTCGCGCACGCTTCAATACCATATTTCCGGATTTCCACTTCAGATTGATACCCCTTGTGGCCCCACCTTCGTCGTCGCCAAGCGGCTAAGCCCATGGTAATCCCTTCTTCCACGGCTTTGAGTCGGCCACGCGAGTTGACACGATTTCATCTTATTCCCGGCGGCAGAGATTGATGGGTTCGCGATTGCGAACGAAAATGATCACCTGACAACGAACGAGGCGGAAACGGAAAAAAATGGACTTCCTTCGCTAATCGACTAAAATCAAGACTGAGGTGATATGCTGGAGCGGCGACGGCCTGCCGCGTCGACACGGTGCTCGGCAAGTACTACGTCACCATGTCGGTAATCACCGAGGGAGCAATGCAAGGCGGAGACTCAGCGAGGTTAAACCATGGAACTCGCAACTATTCCGGAACCGCCCGGCTTTAGTGACTTGTCTAAGGCACAACAGATCAGGTACCTACAGGCTCTCTGGGACCGCATTACCGAAAAGTCGGATGACATTCCCGTTCCTGAGTCACACATTGCCCTTGCGGAAGAGCGTCTTGCGGAATATCGCAAAGATCCGAGCCGTTCAGTGCCGGCATATAACGTCCTGGATCGGCTTACCCGAAACGAACCGTGACCAAGTATCGCATTGTCTCGGAACCACGGGCAAATCTGGATGTTGCGGCAGCCTTTGATTGGTACGAGAATAGGGAACCTGGGCTGGGCAAACGGTTCGCGGAGGAGGTGCGTGCGACGTTCGACCGAATTGCCGAATCCCCGTTCGCGTATCAGGAGATTCGATCAGGAATTCGGCGTGCAATAGTCAGGAGGTTTCCGTATGTGGTCTACTTCGTCGTGGAACCCGGCGAGGTGGTAGTGCTCGCCGTCCTCCACGTAAACCGCGATCCCAAGGAATGGCAGCGTCGAAGAAGCTGATACCGGGGGCCGCATAACCGGCACCCCCGCAGTCAACGACAGTGCTAACCATTCTACCTCATCGTCCTTCGAGACCGAAATCCCCACGGGACATATTTCGGAGGCCGCATTGCCGAAGTCAAACATCAGGGACTCAGTTACCCGAATTCTGATTTGCGCGGACGAGACGGCATCGGCCGAGTCTTTGGCCCAAGGGCTGCAAAATCTCGGCTATGAAGTCATTGGAACGGTCTCGGGCCTGGACGAGGCCATCGGAACAGCCCGGGAAAGTAAGCCCGATCTTGTGCTGATCGACGTCAATCCGGGAGCCGGGAGTGACGGTATTGATCCTGCCGGGCACATCCTTGCGGCGTTGGACATTCCGGTGGTTTATCTTACGGGAGCGGGCACGCGGGATGTCCCGAAGGGGGGCGATTCGGAAGAGCCTTATCTCTGGTTGACTAAGCCGATTTCCGGGCCTGGACTGAGATGTGCCGTACAAACTGCGCTTTACAAACGCCGGGCTGATAAACAGGTCAGGGATAGCCAAGAACGATTACATGCCGTTATGCAGGCCATAGGCGACGGGGTTTGGGATTGGGACATCGCCTCGGGTGAGACGTTCTATAGCCCAAATTACTTTTCCATGTTGGGCCTTGATCCGGACAAATGCGGCGAGGGGTTCCCCGCCGATCTGGAATTGATTCATCCTGAAGATCGAGACCGGACACGAAAGGCACTCGATGATTGTGTCCGGGGCAAGGTTGAAGGCTGTGAAATTCAGTTTCGCACGGCACACAAAGAAGGTTCGTGGCGATGGATGCTTGGTCGAGGCAAGAGCATAAATCGCGATTCCGAAGGTAGATCCACTCGGATGGTGGGAACCCTGACGGACATAACCGAGCGGAAGACTGGGGAAGAGGAAGTCAAGTCCGCTATGGAACGATTTCGCCTTATCTCCGAGAACGCTAGAGACGTTATCTGGTGTCTTGATAAGGAGTATCGGTTCACCTACGTCAGCCCCGCCGATGAGCGGATGCGTGGTTTCAAGGCCGAAGAGTTGATCGGTCGGACCATCTTTTCCGTGATCAAGCCGTCATGTGTTGAAACCCTTCGAACGGTGGCTTTGGGACGTCAAGAGGACGAAAAGCGCGGAATCAAGACGGGCTTGATAAAACACGAATTTGAAGTCATATGCAAAGACGGCGGCCATGTCTGGACTGAGGGCTACGTGACGCCTACCCGAGACGAGCATGGTGAAATATCGGGTTTCGTGGGGATCACAAGGGATGTTTCTCAACGCAAGAAGGCGGAGAATGCGCTTAAGGAGAGCGAGGAAAGATTCTCCAAGGCTTTTCGTCATGCCCCTGTACTGATTACCATCAGCAGCGTCAATGATGGAACATACATAGAGGTCAACGACAGATTTGTAGAGGTTTCGGGGTACAGCCGAGAAGCGGCGATTGGAAAGACATCCGTCGAACTGGGGTGGGTTTCCGCGGAAGATCGACAACGGCTTTTCAACGAGTTGAGCACCTTCGGTCGCGTAAGAGGGATGGAACTGAAGCTCAACCATGCCGAGGGGAGAGAGGTTCGTTGCATCTATAATGCTGAATTGATCCAAGTCGACGGGCAACCAATGCTCTTGTCCATTGCGAACGACGTCACGGACTTGAAGAGGACCGAACTGGAACTCAGGCGCACTCTGGAAACTCTTGAGGAGAAGGTTCAGGAGCGAACGGATGATCTGTGTCGATTAAATGAACACCTAGCGCTGGAAATTGCCGAACGGAGAGCCACGGAGCAAGCGCTACGGGAAAGTGAAGAGTTGTACAGGGTGCTGGTGGAAACCACCAATACCGGATATGTGGCTGTTGGTGATCGCGGCGTGGTCTTGGCCGCAAACCGGGAGTATGCACGACTCACGGGCCACGAGCAAATCGACCTGATTTTGGGTCGATCCGTCGTAGAGTGGACTGCGGAACATGACCGAGACAGGAATGCGGCTGAAGTGGAAAAATGCTTCAGGGAGGGCTTTGTCAGGAATCTCGAAATCGACTATGTCCACCCCGACGGCCGTTTGGTCCCCATAGAAATCAATGCCACCGTCGTCCCCGGGCCGGCCGGGAGCCGCATCATGACGCTCTGTAGGGAGATATCCGAGCGCAAGATGGGTCAGCAAGCCCTTCTAGAGAGTGAAGAAAGGTTTAGACGTCTTTTTGAACAGAGCCCGATCGGTATCAGCGTTTTTTCTCTTGACCGCCGCATCTTCAGAGTGAATCAAAGTTACTGCCGGATAGTCGGGTATTCCCAAGAGGAACTGCTGAAGATGAATATCGATGATGTTTCCTTACCCGATGAACTCGAGCGGGAACACGATCTGATAGACATGTTGGTTTCAAATGAGATTCCGTCATTCACCCTGGAGAAGCGCATCGTAAGAAAAAGCGGGGAGATTGCGTGGGTTAGATTAACGGCGACGACAATCAGGGATAGGGAAGGCCATAACCTTCATGGGTTGGGCATGGTGGAAGACATTACCGCAAGCAAGAAACTGGAACGGGAACTCAAGGCATCTCTTTCCGAGGCTTCGCGGTTGCGCGTGGCGGCCGAGTCCGCCAACACCGCCAAGAGCGAATTCTTGGCGACGATGAGTCATGAGCTGCGCACGCCCCTTAACGCGGTCATCGGATTCTCGGAACTGCTGGAGGCACGCCTATTTGGGGATTTGAACCAAAAACAGATGGATGGTGTAAGAGAAATACGGTCGGCGGGCCACCATCTTCTGGATCTGATCAGCGACATATTGGATCTTTCCAAGGTGGAATCCGGGCGCTCGGAACTGGAGCCGACGGATGTGGATGTGGGTGAGTTG
>JAZDOF010000013.1:0-3042 GCA_043799015.1 Pseudomonadota bacterium
ATCCATAAGTGAGCGCTGGGCTGGATTTTCGCTAAAAGAATGAGGGAATGACGGCGTGGTGCTATGCGCAATATCTGGGACAACTATTTATTGCCCGGCGCCTTCCAGCAACCGTGACCTGGCATGGAATGGAACATTACACTACACCGCGAAGCTAAATATCTCGGAATCATCACGACAGGGGTGGCGGATAACGATGGTTCGTTGGAAATGGCCAAAGTAATAGCCAAAACGATGAGAACAACCGATTAACCAAAGCTTTGATTGGTCACCTCGGCGCCGACAAAACCGATTCGGTATGGATTTTCGTCAGATGCTTCCATGGTTTCCGCCAGGAAAACAACAGCCCAAGCAACCATCAGGACTAGAAGCACTCTTCTTTTCCATTGAGTGGGACTGATCTTTCGTTTTCTCGCGGTTCGGGCATATCCCTTTCATATCCCAAGCTCAGCGATTCGCCTGGTGTCCGCAGGCAATGCCCGCGATGATCAGCTTCTGGATGTTTGACGTTCCTTCCACCACCTGCAAAGATTTTGCGTCACGATAGTAGCGCTCGATGGGGTATTCGGTCGAAAAGCCATAGGAGCCGAAGATCTTCATGGCCTCGTTGGCTGCGCGCACCGCGGCCTCCGAAGCATAGAGCTTCGCTATGGAGGTCTGCATCTGGTTGGGCTTTCCCTGGTCCTTCAGGTAGGCGGCGCGGTAGACGAGCAATTTTGCCGCCTCATGCTCGGCCACGAGCTCTGCGATCTGAGCCTGGACCATCTGGAACTTCGAAATCGGCCGGCCGAACTGAGTCCTCTCGTTGGCATACTTGATGGCGAGCTCCGCGCATGCGCCCGCCACTCCCAGCGCCCCGGCGGCACAGCCAAGGCGAGTGTTGTTGAGCATCCACATGCAGATATCAAACCCGTCTCCCACCCTTCCAAGGACGGCGTCCTCGGGGACCTTTGCGCCATCGAATACGATCTCACCCGTGGGGGCGCAGTGCAGCCCGAGCTTCGTCTCGATGGCTCGAGTGGTGATGCCCGGCGTCTCTTTAAGATTGACAATGAAACAGGTCATTCCCTTGTACTTCTTCTCCTTGTCCGTATAAGCGTATACGAGGCCCGCATCCCCGACCGTGGCATTGCTGATCCACATCTTCTGCCCGTTCAACTCCCAGTGTTCTCCCATGTCCTTTGCCGTGGTCTTCATGCCGGAAACATCCGAGCCCGTGTCGGGCTCGGTTATTGCGAAGAAACCGATCTTCTCGCCGGACACCCACGGTGGAATCAGGGCGCGCTTCTGCTCCTCGGTACCGAATTGGCTTACCGTTATAGCGGGCCCTATGTTCTGCATGTTGAAAGGCAAGCGCCATGAAGGAGAGACCCTGGCAATCTGCTCCGTCATGATGACGGATTCCAGAAACCCCATGCCGTTTCCTCCGTATTCCTCGGGAATGGCACAGCCGAAGAATCCCAGCTCGCCCATCCCGCGAACCCGCTCCGGCCTGAAGATGTGGTTCTTTTCGTCTTCCTCCATGGTTGGCCGTATTTCGTTCTCCGCAAAGCGTCGCGCCTGCTCCTGAACGATCCGTTGCTCCACGTTAAGGTCTAATATCATGATCCAAGGCTCCTTCTCTTTACTTGCCCGACAGTCGCTGACTGAGGGAGCCGGGAAAGGGCTTGCCCACAGATCGACCCCGGTCGTCCCGTCTGTTGCCGAAAAGTAAACCAGGTCGAGTGCCCGTGTGAAGTGTTTGATATCCGGTTTCAGGTATTGCACGCCGGGCGGCCATACCGACCCGGGTCATCGGACCGGCGTCGTATGGCTTCGCGGTGGGTTACGGCGCAAAAAGACGCGCCTAACCCACCCTACATCCCGTGGCTTCCGCACCTGCCAGCCACTCCGAGATGCTGCACAACACTTGTCTTCCCATGCCCAACCGCACAGACCGAATACCGTGCACAATAGTGCCATTTGGAAGCAGGCGTCAAGTCCTGATACGGGGTAATGGCGATCCGGTCCGGCACCCGCGAGTCGTTGCATTTCGGACATCACAATGATATTCTTCCTTCCGCGCGGGAAGTCGAGCCTGGCTGGGTAAATAGAGAAATCCGAGGTATAAATATGAATGTGAAGGAGAACGGGGGGGAAGTGTTCCGAATCCTCGTGGCGGACGACTTCCCGCCTGGCCGGTTGGTTGTCATGAGGCAATTGCAGATTCCCGGCTACCGCGTTGATGGAGCGGAAAATGGACGCCAGGCCGTCGAGGCGTTTGAGCGTACCGGCTACGACCTTATCCTCATGGACGTGGAAATGCCGGAAATGGACGGCTGGGAAGCAACCAGGGCGATTCGTCTTATTGAAGACGGTTCCAGGGGTGGACCGTCCACCGCGCGCGGGCCGGGGTCGGAGCGTGTTGTCATTATCGGCCTGACGGGCAACGCCGGGGAAGATCAGAGAGTGAAGTGCTCGGACTCGGGAATGGATGACTGTCTTGAAAAACCGGTGTTCAGGAAAGACCTCTTGGATTCGGTGGGAAAGTGGCTCTTGTCAAGGTCCGCGGCCTGCGAAGGGATGAGTGGGAGGGAAAGCCGGAGTGAGCCCGTCCCGAATGATGCCCCGATGCGGTTCGAGACGGCGTTGAGTGAATTCGAGGGAGACATGCAGCTTCTGAATGACGTCCTTACCGCATTCCTTGACATATGCAAGGCTCAATCGATGAAGCTGTACAGGGCCTTTCGCGACGGTGACGGAGGGGTGCTCGCCAGGGAAGCCCATGCCGTCAGAGGTGGTGCCGCGAATCTTACGGCGGATAGCCTTGCGGAAGTTGCTGCGGAGATCGAGAGTCTCGGGAGCTCTGGAGTATTGGAGGGAGGAGCGGAGCTTCTGGAAAGATATGAAAAAGAATTGCTGCGTTTGGAATCTTTTGCCGCCGGGAAAGGTGTGAGAAAGTTATAAGATGGCAAACCCCGTTGATATCGCGCGTTAGCTGGCATGATAGCCTTGTTCGCTCAACGGGCACTGTCTTGGGAGAAGGGTATTTCTTGTGAAGAG
>JAZDOF010000015.1:0-6216 GCA_043799015.1 Pseudomonadota bacterium
GACGGAGATAATGGCTTTCTTGCGGTCCATCCTGTACTTGGGAATACTGGACAAAGGCAAGAACAAATTCTACTATTGGAAGCTCCTGATCAGCACCTTCATCTTTCATCGCAAGTCATTCGGCCAAGCCGTTTCAAGTGCGATTTTCGGATATCATTTCCGCAAATTGCTGAGTAAACGGATGCCGACCCGGTAGATCGTTGCACAGCGACCATTGCCCTACCATGGGGATTGACGACGAATAATGCTTTTCCCGGGGAAGGACTTCAATGAAAGAAGGCCCTTCCCCTCGACCCTAATTTTAGACGTCCTTGCGGTAGCGGCCCGCCCCCGATCTCACCTCGACAACGCTTGACCGTAACCATTCACTTACGGGCGGGAAATTCCAATCTCAACGTGGCGCAGGCTTTCCAGCCGGCGAATTTTCTTAGTGCGATCTCGGCAGGCCGGCAAGCCTGCCCCCCAAGAGTGAAAGGTTGCGCTTGACCGCTCCGGTGTCGTGGCCGGTACGCGGGTCGGCCCGAATGATTTCGTTGCACGCCGGGGGCACGATGCATTAGGATAAGGGTGGGGGAAAGAGGCGGCGAGAGGGCCTGACATGGAAGTCCGAGACCTCATACGGCAGATTAGCGACAGGGAGCCGCTTAACCCTTACCAGATCGCCGGCATGGCCGCGGTGATGACCCAAGCCGGGGTCCCGCTCGGCCCCGACGCGGTGTTGGAGGTCCGGGAGTTTGAAACCGTCACGGCCATACTCGATAGAACCGGAGCCGAAGCCGCCCACATCCTGGTAGAACTGAAACACTCCGGTCCCTGTCTTATTCTCCTCCCACGCTTTTCTCGGGCCGTTCTGGATGAAGTCGCTCTGATAACCCCGTTTAGAGGGCGCCGGGATGCGCTGCGCGAAGATCTGATCCCCATCCTATCGGATATTCCCAACTGGCTCGACGTGGTCGCCATGATAGTCAGGTACGGCTGCGACCGCGGCAATGACCCGCCCGCGGACAAAGCAACCCTGATAATGGACGTCTTGTTCAGCTATCTTTTTGCGGCATGTCTCCAGCCTTTCGACCGAGATGCCGGGACCGAAGGTGAACATGCCGTGTTCACCCTCATCGAGAGCATTCTCAAAGCCGATGATCAATCCACAATGGCGCTCGGCATGCCCATGGCGGAGAAGGCATTGGACTTCCTGACTCATCGTCTTTTCGCCACGTCGGTGAATTCGTTCGAGCGCCGGGTCGGCGACATAACGGGAATCAGAGCGGTCGTCAAGAAACGATCGGATGGGGCTGCGGACGCGCTCGCCCCGCGCATTGATCTTCTGGCCTGCCAAGCCGTGGTAAATGCCTTGGATCAACTCCGGCCGAGCAACCCGGACCTGCTGCCGGAGCTCGAAGCCCGCATCGGATCAATGGCCGCCGATGACCGGGAACGGTTTAGGGGTACGGTCATAGCGGGCATCAGGCAACATTCCGCACAGGCTATCGAAGATCAAAAGATGATCTATCAGATGGCGACGACGAGTTCGGGAACGGTTCCGGATGAGGCGGTAATCTCCGAAGGTATCGCATTCGTAAGGGATTTCGGTGAGGCTTGGCGAATTACGCTCACCTCTTATGTAGACATGATCGACCGACTGCCCCCGGAGGTCCATGAGGCCTTTGCCGGGATTATCGCGGACCAAACGCTTGAATTGAGAAAGCCGGAGGTGATCCGACCACTCATCGACGGGCTATGCCGCATCGTGGAGGAGATGGAAAGGATACGGAGGAGAGCATCGAGGGACCTCATACATTTCTTGGTGGATCTCTTCATGGACCGGGCATACGCGACGGATGATCCCGCGGAGGCCGAATGCGCCATTCTGGCCGTGGAGTCACTTGGAACGACTCTAGGCAGGAACAACTATTTCCTCATGGCCCAGGAGTTCGTCAACCGCTTGGTCGTGCGTCCCCTGATCGCTCCCCGAAGAACCGCCTACTCGGTTGAGGACGACGACACGGGGGAACCGTTGGTCTTGGCCGAGGAATCCGGTACGCATCGTGCTCATGTGAGGCACATAAAGATGCTATGTGCGGTCATAGCGTCCAATCCCAGGATCATGTATCGCCTCATCCCGTATCTTACCGTTCAGTTGGAGATCGGAGGGGCAAGGCTGTTCGACGAGGACCTGATACAGTACTCGATTTCAAGCCTGTTGCGTGCAAATTCATCCGTGACCCACTTTCTCCTACGCACGCTGATAAAGGCCATACCGTATTCTCTAAAAGAAATCGGGCCACTGGACACGTTGCGTTTGACCGCTGCCGGATTGGCGAAGGAACTTGCCAACCGCGGCGTGAAGCCCATAGGTAACTTCCTCGGCAAGCTTAGGGGAGACATTCATTGGCGTGGAAGCATTGAGAACTTCTATTTCTGTCTGGGAATACTTCGTTACTTCTCCACGGGAAATCAGGAGGAAATAGCCGAGTGGATGCCGGCGGAATCATTGCCGCACCTTAAGATGGAGAGTTGGTGTTCCGCTGAGGAGGCACAAGGGATACGAATCCTGACCGGAGCCGTCTTCGGCGACCTGGGGATCGGTTTGACCGACAAGGCGGACATCCTCGGGCTCGTTAACATCGATACCGGCCGGTATCGAAATTACCCCGGCGTGCCCGAGTTATCCCGCCGGATGGTCCTTGACGTCATTGATCTTCTCAAGGGACTGCACACCAAGTATTTCATCATCCAAGAATCCGCCGAGGGTTCGACGGTCACGGAGGATTTGGAGAAGCTTAACCGAATCATCGGGGAAAGAAGACGGATAAAGGATCAATTCCTCATCCCCGATGTTCAGGACCCTTTGCCGCGATCGATTACGCTTACCGACGGCAGCGAAGATTATGTCCTTGAAATGGAACGCATAGCGCAGGAGTGCCCGGGGACTCCCGTTGTCTTACGGGAAAAGAAAGCCGGGCATGCCTATGCCCAAAAGGCAAAATACATCGAAGAACGCTTCGAGATGTTCAATCGGGACCTAAAGCTGGAAGCTCTCCAGGAAACGCTTGCAACGAGCGCCAATAACATACATTTCGACCGAATCACCCACGAGAGTCTCCCCAAGGCACTCACCTTCGTTCATTATTTGGTTCGTGGCCTTTCAGTCAACGGTCATTCGAGTTACTACCTTGAACAGGCGGGCCGGGACCTGCTCCGAGCGGATATTCTGGGCCTAACCTTTGACAAGGTACGCGACATACTTCACATTATCAAGAATGAGTTGGACGACATTCATACGTTTTATCGAAACCGGTTCGAGGCCCCGTTCGACGACTATCTTTCTTTTTGCTCCGTGCATGGGCTCCCCAAAAAGCTGCGAGACCTTACCACACTGAAAGAAATACCCGAGACCGACTTCTTCAAGAACTATCTTAAGACCCTCTATGTCACCGATCTTCAGGCGCGGGATGGGAATTTAAGAGTCATCGAGACGTTCGTGGAAAAGGTGGAGCTCTTCCTGAACCTACGCCTGGCGGAATCAGGCCGAAGGGTCGCCAAGCGGGGGGAAGCCGTGACCCGTTCGGTTCCATTCTACTTTCCGGACCGCAAGCCCATTTCACCGTGCCGAATAGGGTTGAAGGCGTCCCTGCTCCGGTATGCGGAGACCACCCCCGCCTATTTCGTCATCACGACCGGACAACACCTAAAATCGCATGAGGAATTCCTTGCGGACGCAGAGTTCCGGCAAGGGCTGCACGAAGCCGTGGCGCGCCTGGAGGCGGCCTGGGGCAGAAACTTCGGAGACCCTGCAAACCCTGCTCTTTTCTCGGTGCGTTCCGGGGCTCGCATAAGTATGCCGGGCATGATGATCACCGTAACCAATGTGGGGATAAACGATGAAATAGCGGCCGCTCTGGCACGCAAGGTAGACCCTTGGTTCGCTTATGACTGCTACCGTCGGTTTCTCCAGGAGTTCACTCAGGCGGTATTCGGCGTGGGCCGGGAGGAATTCCAGCAGATCATGGACGAGACCAAGGACCGACTTAAGATAACCCAGAAAGCCCAACTAAGCGCACGGCAGATGACGGAGCTTGCGTTCCGCTACAAGGAGCGGGCCGTGGAACTCGCTCCCCGCATGGGGGAGCTCCTTGATGGGGGAAAATTCCTGGATATATTGATACTGGGGGCCGCCGTGGTGCTGCATTCATTTGAGACCAGGGCCGCGTGCAAGTACCGGGATGCGGCGGGTATCCACGGCATTTGGCGCACACCAGCGATTGTCCAATGCATGGTCTACGGCAACATGGAGCGTCGGACTTCCGGTACGGGAGTAATGTCTTACAACCCATTTACCATGGATCTTAGGGGAGACTTTGCCGAAGGCGACCAGGGAACCGATGTCGTGGACGGAAAAGTGGCCACAATCCCGGTATACGATTTATGGGAGAGCACTGAAACCCTCGCATCGAAGATGCCGGAGACGTGGAAGCAACTGTCCACCATGCTGTTCAGGACAGCGGAACGCCTTCATTTGGATACGCGAATAGAATACACCATCGAAAAGGGGAAGGTGTATATTCTGCAAATCCGAAAGGACCGTGATCGCAAAGAGCACGTTTCACCCCTGCGCGAGTCGGGTTACAGGGTGATGGCTACGGGTACGGGCGTATCGGGAAAGGTTTTTCGCGGCATCATGGTGACCGACCGCAACCAGATCGCGCCTTTTCGTCACATCAACAAGGCCCAATCCATTCTCGACTCCATGAATGAGCGACTTCCCGATGGAGGAAAACTCGACGGCTTCATCTTTGTGGTAAACGACCCGATACCTGAGGAAATCATGGAAGAGGTCTTCTCTCTTCCGGTTACTACGGCCGTGGTAAGTCGTTTGGGGGGGCGCGGTGCTCATGTGGCCGATATTTCTAAGGCTTTGGGTAAGGTTTACGTCGGACAGGTCCAAAGCATCGCCAAGTTCACCGGGAAGCCCGAATCGGTGCGATTCGGGGATCTGGACGTGGTCGTCGGAACCAAGTTGATAATTCACGGACAGACGGGTGAGGTCGCGTTGTGTTGAAGAGCCGGTATGGGTTCGACCCACCGGTGTGAGGAACCGAGAAAACAGCGACGCAAAGCTGCCGAGACGCGAAGAAAACCGGGACGGCACTTCAAGCCGCCGGAGATTGTGATTCCACCGGCCGGCCGTTCCTCATCATACGACATCGGCTTCCTGTGTGTCCTGGATCTCCGTTTCGTTGTCCTCGCGGTGAAGATTTACCGTTGCAAAGGTATCTCAATAGAAAAGGAGGATCGAGCCTTGGGAAAAATAAGCACCGTTCATGTCGTCGGCACGGGTACCATTGGCGAGCCTCTGATTGGGCTGCTCTGTTCTTTCAAAGAGCAGGCCGGCTTTTCTGAAGTGACCTTCCATAAACGCTCGCCTCTTCCCCGCGACATGCCGAAGCTGAAGGCCCTAACGGGAAAAGGGGCCCTCCTCAGTGTGGATGAAGATCGCATGCGGGATTTCGAGGCCCTTGGCATCAAGACGGCCATGAGCCATGAGGAGGCTCTCGGAAAGGCCGATGTGGTGGTGGATTGCACCCCCTCCGGGGTCGGAATTTCCAATAAGGCCCAGTTTTACCAAAAATACCTTCACAACACCAAAGGCTTCATCGCACAAGGCAGCGAATTCGGGTTCGGGAAGATGTATGCCAGGGGCATCAACGATCAGGCTCTCGAAGTGGGAAAAGACAAGTTCATTCAGGTAGTCAGTTGTAACACCCACAATCTGTGTGCTTTGGTCAACACCATCGCGTTGTCCGACGGGGAGGACAACCTTGAAGACGCCAGGTTTCTCTGCATCCGTCGGGCTAACGATATCAGCCAGGTCTCGGGCTTCGTTCCCGCTCCACAGGTTGGGACGCACAAGGACCCCATTTTCGGGACTCACCATGCCCGGGACGCCTACCACGTGTTTCGGACCCGCGGCCTGGAGCTAAACCTGCGCTCCTCCGCTCTAAAGCTGAACACTCAGTACATGCACTGCATCTATTTCACCATCAGGCTCAAGCGAGCGGTAACCAAGCCGGAGATCCTGGAGCGACTGCGGGCGGACGAGCTCATAAGCTTAACCCAGAAGACGAGTGCCGGTGAAGTGTTCTCGTTCGGGCGGGACCATGGATTCTTCGGACGCATACTTAACCAGACGGTCATAGTGGAACCTTCCTTGGAAGT
>JAZDOF010000021.1:0-5573 GCA_043799015.1 Pseudomonadota bacterium
TTGTCGCGGTCAACAACAACGTCTTGTCCGGACTCGTATCCGAACCCATAGGTGTCGTTGCCGTTGGGCCCCATGTAACGAAGCAGCTCGTTATCCGAACCCCCGAACATGGTATCCGAGCCGGCCTGCCCGTCCAATGCATCGTTTCCGGAACCGCCTACGAGCTTGTCCGCGTCCGCACCCCCAAAAAGGGTGTCGCTGCCCGCTTCACCGTACAACTCGTCCGGACCGTTGCCGGCTTCGATGCTATCGTCTCCGCCGCGGCCGTACAGCTTGTCCGAGCCGTCTTTGCCCTGCAGCAGGTCTGCCGTTGCATACCCGACCAGCAGATCATTTGCGGATGTTCCCAGCAGCGTTGCTTCTTTGATCGTATCCACATCCCATATGGTGCCGTCCGCGAATTCAATGTGCTCTATGCGGTACGTGGGGGAATCGTTCCAGAACCAATCGGAAACGGTGAGGCTGTCCGTGGTGCCGTTGATCGACAGCACCAGGTCTTCCCCGGATTTGCGCAACGTGACGTCTGCGGGCGTTATATCCGCACCCAGCCGAATGGTATCCACATTTCCGGGAGTATTGTCCGCGTCATACGCCCGGTCCTGTCCGTAACCGCGGTTGAAAATGTATTTGTCGTTGCCGCGGCCGCCATCGATCCCGTCGAACCCGGGTCCGGGGTCCAAGATGTCATCGCCCAAGCCGCCGGAGAGCGAGTCGCCGTCCGCACCTCCCAGCAGCGTATCATTCCCCGCCCCGCCTTCCAAACGGTCGGACTCGGAGCCGCCGTCGATGACATCGTCGCCGCCGAGACCTAGAATATGGTCCTTTCCGCCATACCCCGACATATTGTCCGGGCCGGAGAACCCATACGACGTGTCGTCGAAGTCTCCACCCTGAGACAGCATGCTTTGGATTCGGCCGGTGTTCCATACCATGCCGTCGGCGAAGGCTATCACGACCTGACCGCCTTGAGCATCATTCCATTGGAGCCCGTTACGGATCAGCATGACGTCGTCGGTGCCCACAAGGGTTATTCTCAAGTCGCTATAATCTCCACGTTCCAGATGCAAGTCGCCGGGCAATACATCTTCTTCCAATGCGACGGTCTGCGTGCCTGTGCCCTGGAATACCACCGTGTCCGGACCGTGGCCCCAACCGAAAATGTAAGTGTTGTTGCCGGTGCCTCCGTCCAAGTAGTCCCAATCGGGACCACCATCCAGAGTGTCGTCCCCTGAGCCGCCGTACAAGCGGTCGATGCCGCCGTCGCCTCGAATTGTATCGTTGCCGTCCATTCCCCATATGAAATCCTGTCCTTCCAATCCCCGGATTTCATCGTCGCCGGTGCCGCCGTAGATGCAGTCCGTGTCGGGGGTCGGCTTCAGAGCTTCACGTAGAAAATCCGAATCCGTCCAAACCGTGCCGTCCATAAATTGGATATGCTCCACTCGTCTGACGTACGTGTGATCATAGAAATGACTCACCGTAATGGAATCGTCGGTATCCTTGATCCGCAACACAAGGTCGTTCGCGGATCGCCGTATGAAGACATCATCCGGCGTAAGATTGCTCCCCAGCCAAATGGTGTCCAAGCTGTCCAAGCTACGGTCGAACTCAATGATTTTGTCTTGGCCGGAACCGATACGCAACAGATATTTGTCTCCGCCTGCTCCTCCATACAGCAGGTCATTGTCGGGCCCGCCGTCCAATATGTCTGCACCCGTTCCCGCGAAAATCGTATCGTTGCCTCCGCCTCCGACCATGATGGCGTCGCCGGCCCCGTTGCTTAGGATCTCATTGCGTGACGTACCGTATATGACGTCATTGCCCCCCTTGCCGTCAATCAAGCCCCAACCCTCCGTCAGGCTTCCCTTCACGGCATCGGCGTTATCCGTACCGACGACCGAAAAACCGCGGTTCGTCCAATTTTGGGCTTGGTCGCACACCGGTAAGCCGCCGGAATCGATGACCCAATCCAGCGTGGGGTCAAGTTGGATGAACAGCTCTCGGCACGGGAGACATTCCACCCGATCCTGTTCGTTCAGCCCGCGCATGGTGCGAGCAAACTCGCTAAGCAGTTCGCGCCCTTTTACGGGATCTTCAGCCAGAGCGTTTTGAAGGTAAGCAATGACGGCGCTCATGTCTTCCTTCATGTCTTCCGATTCCCCGCAAGACGTGTAGGTGATCAAGTCGTACAGCGGCTTGAGGTGTGTTTGGGACATTATGCTGCCATAAAACATCTCAAACAACTGCCGGTAGGTTTCCTTCCACAGACGGGCAAGACCGGCATTCGGGTTCCGTGGTTCGTCACCGTAGAACTTCTCCAGTACGAAAACCTCCCGGCCATCCATAAAGGCCCCGCGGGCGTCAGGAGCAATCTGGTCGGCTCCCGTCCATTTCCATAGTAACTGCTCAAAGATTGCCGACCTGGCTGCCGGGCTTTCCGCGGCGGCAAAATCCTCAACCAGCGATTGGAGCTGACCGGCGGTATCACGTGCCATGGCTTGATGGAGGCTGTATACACCAGCGTATCCCATCAGGTCAGGTAGTGTCTCTATCTCAGAAGGGACGTCCACAATGTAATCGAAGGGCAAGGTATCTCCGGCCGCACCCTGAAACCTGTATTCCGCAACGGCGCCGGCCCGGCCGTCCGACCATTCAAATGAACCGGATCGCACCACGGTGTTGCCTGAACCGTCCGTGGTGTTGGTAATAGTGGATCCCAGATGAATAGAAGCGATGCCCAATTCATCCAGCGTACTCAGCGTCCCGGACACGTCCGGATCCAGCAGCGCCTCATCTTCCAAGGAGTAGTGCCATATGCGCAGCCGAGACCAGATTGGATCGCTTGCATCGATCTTTCCATCCTCGTTGAAATCATACCACTCCAAGGCTTGAAACCCGTTTGACGCGCGGGTGCCGTCCGGAAGAACCGTTGCATCACCGAAGAGTTCGGACCCCGTGTCCAATCTGCCGTTCCCGTTATTGTCGAGCATGAGAAGGCCCGATCCACGGGCGACCCATCCTGATGCCTCTCCAAACCCATTGTCGTCATGGTCAAAGCGAATCTGTTCATCCAGGCCCACGGTCCGGATGCCGTCGCCGGTAAGATCCATGACCAACGGATCGATAAATACCGCTGCCACGGGCGCGTCTTTGGCCTTCTCAGGACGCTTGTCCCGACACTTCAGCGGGCGCGCGACCGTGGCTAGATTCATCCCGGGGAAATTAATGGATGGGCCATTAACCGGGACGCCTCCGAAATTAATGTCTTTTTCCGTTCTGTCATTAGTCCAAGGGATTCTGGATGAAACCCCCGCCCAGCCATCATCTCGATAACTTTCTTGTCGAGTTATGCTGAGGCATAACGCCTGGCTTTCATCCGAGGGATGATAGGGCGTTACTACTATCGCCGTGTGGCCTCTGGGGTTGGTATCCTCGCGCCACTGAAAAATCAATATATCGCCGGGCTGTGCTTCTTCAACGCTCTTGAAGCAGAAGAAATCCGACAGCCTCTCGTTTGGATTCTGTTCCCGAGCATGATTGAGTCGTATATTCTCCGTGGAGAAATATGGGATCTTGTAGCCTGCTGCGTTCAGTATGTTTTGGAGCAGATGCGTACAATCGATTTTCGTTCGACCGTATTTGTCCGGCGGTGTTGTGTTGTAAGGCCAATCGGCGATTACATACTTCGGTGCCCTTCCGGTCCAGAAAAGCCACTTCCTGTATTCGATCGTAGGGTACTCAAACAACCTCCTCCCTACTGAAATGAGGTTGGCATCCCCCTTGTCGGGGCATTTGCATTCTCTCTTTGTCGCCATTAGATTCTCCCTCTGAGTCAGTGACGGAACTTCGGTCCCCTGGTATGAACAACAAGCTGCCTCGGTGAAACGATGTGTCAGGTTCGGTCCGCCCTGGTTACACTCATTCGTGCGCCGGCTTGCAGTGGCCGATTGACGTACACGATGGCTCTTGTCCGAGAGCGCCGGGCCAAAGGTGCGCGTTGGTTGCGCCCGACCAAGCCAAGAGCGTCAACATTACAGCAATGTCGTCAGTGGGCCGGATCAAGCGCTCTTTGGCTCATTTATTACCGCAATAACGGCCGCATGTCATATCATGAGATTCGATGTATGCCGCCTTCGGTTTAGTCGGCTCTTATTGCTTCTTTAGCACCAAGAACGGGCTATCCTCTGAAACCCACTCCCCGTTGGGACCGCGAAGTCTGTAGAAGCGAAGCTCATTCCCGATCCGTTTGAAGCGATACTGCGCCTGGTGATCCGGCCCCAAGAGGCCGAACAGCATGCACACGACCTCGGGCAAGTAATCCCACCAGCGTGTGGGCCGCAAAGCGTCGCTGGGATACACATCAAGCGTGTCACCACCTAAGGATAGAGGGACCTCATAGGTGAAACGGTGCCCACCCGGACGAGACGCTCCTCCCGACTCCTCAAAGCAGAAGACCTTCCCTCGCTCATTGACCCATCTCCCTGCAAAAACCAGTCTGTTGATGTATTGCCACCAAGCGGTGGGAACGCGGACAAAACGTTCCCTGTGTTCCCCAAGGCCAAAGGGGTTGCCTAGAACCGCTACATGCTTCAACCGGCCGGTCTCTTCCGCACTCAAGATCAGCCGGATAGACTGAGGCGGCGAGTACTCAATGCGGCCATCCAGTTTCTCATTGTACATCCGCGCTCCCAAAGCATACTCGTCGGCGTTGACATGATGCAGACCCAGGATCTCATACTCGACGCCTTCAGTTGCGTTGTCATAGGAGAGTTCGGAAGATCTGCCGACGCCCCGACTCCAAATGACCATTTTAGTTGGGATTTTGGTCGGCATCAGCGTTTCCTCGAGCGCCTTTACGCTCCCTTCGGTGACCCAAGACCCTTCGAGGTCTTTTACTGTGAACGTCGGTGCCGGTGACTCGCCGAGGACCGACCCGCCAACACAGAATACAAAAGCCGCCGCAAACAGCAATGATTTCATGGTGCCTCCCAATATGCTCCGCGCCGGGGGCATATTTGCGTGCCTATCATCTTCCGGGCTGGTTCACCGACCATTGTGGCATGTCCCGAGCCGGTACGGGCTCATCCCTGCCGGGTATGCCCGCGCCACTCTCGTTGCGGTTCTCATTCCGTGCGTACATGCCCCATCTCCGGCCCATCGTCCATCCAAGGGCGCCCCGACTCCCGGCTCCGCCGGACGAACTGCTCAACGGCCATATTGACCAAGGCACCCAGATCGGTACCGATGGAGTGCAAATCGGCCACGTTTACCTCGCTCAGCACGGCCTTCAACACTTTGACCTGTGCGGGCGACAGCTCTTTCTTACTTTGCTCCTCCGCCCCCAACTCCACATCGCGAATCATCTTGTACGCCTTGTTGATGGTCCGCTCGCCGTTTCTTACGGCCTCTTGGATTTCGAGCCAACCGTCCCGGCGGATCCTCCGTATCTTGTCTATTTTCCCATAATTGCAGCCGATGAGCCGCGCGGTCCTTCGGGCCGACGCAAAAGCTCCCGATTGAATATGGCATTTGTCATTTCTGATTTTGCCGAGTTACCGGGTCGATCGGCGCCG
>JAZDOF010000049.1:0-3087 GCA_043799015.1 Pseudomonadota bacterium
TACGGTGCAAGGCCTGACGGGGATTAATCCCGGTGAAACCGACTTGGATCTGAAGTTTAGCCTGGAGACCGTCAACTGCCTCGGTTGCTGTGCTTTGGGACCGGTACTGGAGATTGATGGAAAGACTCACGGAAAGATGGCGCCGGCTCGCACCGCAGACGTGCTAAAAAACTACGATTAAGGAAAGACTATGTCGCGGATAAATTCACCCGCTGAATTGGAAGCACTCAGAAGAAGCCTCCTCTCGGAAAGAGATCCCAATAAAACCTGCATTACGCTATGCTCCGGATCTGCTTGCCATGCTTCCGGCAGTCGGGAAACGGCTGCCGCTATCCAAGAGGAAATCCAAAAACAGGGTCTGGACGGTGAGGTTGAACTCAGGAGGACCGGTTGCCACGGCTTTTGCGAGCGAGGCCCCATAATCGTTATTCGCCCTGACGACATCTGCTATTTCCAGATAAAGCCGGAGGACGCCGCGGAGATTATCTCCGAGACGATCAATGAAAAGAAGATAATAGAGCGCTTGCTCTATACCGATCCCGCTACCAAGGAAAAGATCGTTCACGAGTCGGAAATCCCGTTTTACAAGAACCAAGGTCGGATCGTCTTCGGATCCAACGTCGAGATCGACCCCAAGAGCATCAATGATTATCTGGTCCTAGGCGGCTATTCCGCGTTGGCCAAAGCCCTTTCCGTCATGACCCCCGAATCGGTTCTTGATGAAGTCAAGAAGTCCAGGCTGAGAGGCAGAGGAGGCGGCGGATTTCCCGCGGGGACAAAGTGGGAAGGCTCCCGTAATGCCCCCGGAGATATAAAATACGTCATCGTCAATGCGGACGAAGGTGACCCCGGCGCTTACATGGATCGAAGCCTCCTGGAGGGAAACCCCCATTCGGTCCTCGAAGGGCTGACCATCGGTGCCTATGCGGTAGGCTCGCACGAGGGCTATATTTACGTGCGACAGGAATACCCCCTAGCAGTCGAGAACGTGAACATAGCCATACGTCAGGCCGAGGAGCACGGCCTTCTCGGAAAGGACATCCTGGGTTCGGGCTTTGATTTCATCGTTAAGGTGCACAAAGGAGCCGGCGCCTTCGTTTGCGGCGAGTCAACCGCGCTGATGACGGCATTGGAGGGCAGGGCCGGCGAGCCCCGACCGAAGTACATACGCTCCAACGTAGTCGGACTCTGGGGCAGACCCAGCGTTTTGAACAACGTCGAGACCTGGGCCAACGTGCCGCTCATTATCAACAAGGGAGCCGATTGGTTCACTCAATTGGGGACCGAGAGCAGCAAGGGCACGAAAATCTTCTCCCTGGTCGGCAAAATAACCAACACCGGCCTTGTGGAAGTACCCATGGGCACGCCCCTCATGGACATCATTTACGATATCGGCGGCGGTATCCCCGGGGGCAAGAAGTTCAAGGCCGTCCAGACCGGAGGCCCTTCCGGAGGCTGTCTCCCTGAAGAGCTGCTGGATTTGCCGGTGGGCTTCGACGAGCTCACCAAGGCCGGATCGATGATGGGATCCGGCGGCATGATCGTCATGGACGAGGAAACGTGCATGGTGGATGTCGCCAGGTACTTCCTCGAATTCCTCACCGATGAATCCTGCGGTAAATGCGTTCCGTGCCGTGAGGGCATGCGGCAGATGCTGAAGATTCTGACCAATATCACAAAAGGTAAAGGGAAAGAGGGCGACATAGAGCTCCTGCAGCAGTTGTCCGAAACAGCTATGGAAGCTGCCCTTTGCGCTTTGGGCAAGAGCTCCCCGAACCCGTTCCTGAGCACGTTGAAATACTTTAGAGACGAGTATGAAGCCCATATAAAGGAGAAAAGGTGCCCGGCGCTATCCTGTAAAGAGCTCATCTCGTACTATATAGACCCGGCCAAGTGCAAGGCCTGCTCGATGTGCCTCAAGAAGTGTCCGGCGGACGCTATCGACGGCGGCAAGAACCGGATCCACATCATTGATCAGGAAAAATGCACCAAGTGCGGCACCTGTTTTGAGGTTTGCCCGCCGCGCTTCCGCGCTGCCGTGAAGATTTCCGGCCGGCCCGTTCCGCCCCCTATCCCTGAAGAAGCCAGGACTATAGCCAGAAAGAGTAAAGAAACATGAGCGAAATCCTCCTACAGATCGACGGAAAAGAAGTTAAGGCCAAAGAGGGGATGACGGTCTTGGAGGCGGCACGAAGTGTGGGTATATCCATTCCCACGCTGTGTCACCACGAGAAACTGGAGCCATACGGGGGCTGCCGACTTTGCATAGTGGAAGTGGAAAGTCGCGGCTGGACGAAGATCGTTGTTTCCTGCGTCTATCCGGTGGAAAAAAATATCATCGTAAGAACGAGATCCGAGAAGATCGATAGAATCCGCAAAATGATCCTAGAGCTTCAAATGGCCCATGCTCCGGATTCCTTCATCTTGCAGGACCTGGCCAAACAATACGGCGCGGACAGAAATCGCTTTGAAAAAGAGCCGTCCTTCTGCATACATTGCGGCCTCTGCGTGAGATACTGTGCCGAGGTGAAGAAGAAACACGCGGTCGGATTCGTCGATAGAGGAATACGTAAGGAGATCAGCTTCATTCCGGAGATAGCCGCCAAGGAATGTTGGAACTGCAAGGAATGTTTTCCTCTTTGCCCCACGGAGGCACTCCAGGCCGCCTACGTTTTGATCGAGGCGCTCACGTCTCACCCTGCTCCATGCAAATGCGGCATGCATGTCGTCAAGTGATTTGATACTATTGTGGTAATGCTTCACCGCGGAGATTGCGGAGAGCGCAGAGAGATTGCCTATCGTCGTCATGTCTAGTACCAATGAGCTTTCAAACCGGTAGAAACCGAAGAGACCCCCTCCCTTTCCCTCCCCGTAAACGGGGAGAGAGTTCTTGTCCCCCCGCGAACGGGGGGACCACAGGCATAGGCCATAATGAGGCGACAGGCAGAAGAAGAAATCCCCCCTGCCCCCCTTTACAAAGGGGGGGTAAGAGACCGATTCCTCCCCCCTTTTCTAAAGGGGGGTTGGGGGGGATTTCTCTGTCGGTCTTTGCTGTAAGGAAGAGCCGGTGGAATATAACCACATGAT
>JAZDOF010000068.1:0-3274 GCA_043799015.1 Pseudomonadota bacterium
CGATGGGATTGATTCCAAAGTGTTTGTAAAGGGGTGAGACAGCCTGGGAATGCGAGACATCGTCATAGCCGTTTTGATTAAACAGATCCGTCATCTCTATGCCGGGACGGGCCGAGATGCCGAACACGCATTTACCGTGCCCGGCGATTATGTTTTTCTCAACAACCCTTTGGATGAGACGGCGCTGGAAAAGGCCGTGCAAATAAGGGACCATCTTGGGGCCGGAGTGATATGGGCCTTTTCTTTGGGCGCTTCACTCATGGATGATGAGGCCCGCCGCGCTATGGCCATGGGCGCGGATCATTTCGTACATATCAGCGACGCCCAATGGGCCGCCCCCGACGCTTGGGCCGCAGCCTTCACGCTCAGCCGGGCGGTAAAACGCGTGGACGCCGATTTGGTTCTTTGCGGCTCCCGTTCCCTCGACCTGGACCGCGGAGAGGTGCCGTGTTACGTAGCCTCACTCCTGGGATATCCCTGTGTATCGTCCGCGGTAGGACTCGACGTGTCCGCGTCGGGAAGGCTCCGCATTACGCGTGCATTAGGCAAAGGACGGCGAGAGGAAGTGGAATGCATGATCCCGGCCGTCATCTCGGTGGAAAAGAACCTCTGTGAGCCGCGTTACCCCTCGTACGCCGCCTTGCTCAGGGCCGAGAGCCGGGAAATCATCACGTGGGCTTCCTCGGACCTCGGATTCGACCCGGGGGACTTGCCCGTTCGAATGGCGCAGGGGGTTGCCCAGGCCCCGCGACCCCATCCCAAGTGGTCGGCATTCCCGGACGCTTCCCAACGGGCGATAGACAGGATCACTTTCCTCCTTTCTCCCAGTGCTAAGGAGAAAAAGGCGGCGCTCCTACAAGGCGAACCATCGGGCTTGGCTGATGAGTTGCTCGCTT
This sequence comes from Pseudomonadota bacterium, assembly GCA_043799015.1. Classification (GTDB taxonomy): domain Bacteria; phylum Desulfobacterota; class Desulfomonilia; order Desulfomonilales; family Desulfomonilaceae; genus JAZDOF01. Next base: position 897 of record JAZDOF010000068.1, read on the forward strand.
TCCTGGCGGAAAAAGGGTTCCTTCGGGAACCGGTCAAGTGACTTACCGGCAATGCTGATAGAATGAGATACAGGCTTACCGGCGGTGTTCGTACGTTGCATGACGGCGAACGATATTGGTTGACGCTATCATATCCTCTCAAGGTGATCCTTTTACCGGAAGCGGTCGGCCCGGCATTTGCGAAGCTTGAAAAGATCAAGGAATGCAGCCTGGAAGAACTGACCGCGGAGGTACCCGGTGTCGGTCCCCTATCCCTGGCCCGTTTCCTCAACCAAATTGAAAAGAGGGGTTTCCTGGACGCGATGGGCCGTCCGGATTTACCCCTTCACGCCCCAAGGATCGCGGTCATTATCCCGGTTCGCAACAGGCCCGACGAAATTCGCGAATGCCTGGCTTCTCTTATGGAAATTGAGTATCCGCGCGACCTCACGGAGATAGTGGTTGTGGACGACGGATCCGATGACCATACCCATGAAGTGGTGAAAGGGTTTCCGGTCGCTTTTCTTCGCAACGCGACCCGCAAAGGGGCTTCGTGGTGCCGAAATCTAGCAGCGAAGACCACGAACGCGGAGATTCTTTTCTTCCTCGACTCGGACTGTGCAGCCGACCCGGCATGGGTCGCCGAGCTTGTGCCGGTTTTCGGAGACCCCGCGGTCGGCGCCGCGGGCGGGCGGGTGGATTCCTTCTTTGATTCTTCGCCTTTGGACCGTTACGAGCAGGTGAAATCATCCCTGTTCAAGGGATCGAGAAGCACGGATTCGCTCTTGGAGGGCCCGTCTTTCTATCTCCCTTCCTGCAATTTGGCCGTAAGAAGGGATTTGTTCCTGAGTTTGGGCGGGTTCAACGAGGAACTCGAGGTCGGAGAGGATGTGGATCTATGTTGGCGCATTACCGCCGCGGGCCGTGTGATTGAGTACCGGCCCTCCGCCGGAGTCAGGCACCGGCACAGGACCCGCCCCATAGCTTTTTGCAGGCGACGCTTCGATTACGGCACCAGTGAACCCATCCTTCAGCAGTTGCACCCTAAACATTCCAAGACCGTCGTCCTTCCTCTTGCCGATTCGGCATTTTGGGCGCTTCTCGCCGTGTCGTGGATTGCGGCCCAAGCCCTTCCGGCCGCGGCGGCCTTCGCATGGCTGGTGTGGGACGTTTTCATGCGGCGGCGAAAGACCACGGGCCGGGGGTGCCCGATCACTATTCCCGAAATTCTATCCGCGGTAGTCCGAAGTAGGCTTGGTTTTCTTTATCAGCTCGGCTCCTTCATTTCGCGTTACTATCTTGTTGTCGCGGCTTCGGCGCCCTTCCTCCCCCTCGCGGCGGGTATCACCGCCCTGGTCCACATCGGGGTCGGGACGATGGAATACTTTATCAAGAAACCCCGGCTGAGCATCTTATCGTTTCTGTTGTTCTTTACGCTGGAACAATTCTCCTATCAGCTCGGCGTTTGGTACGGGTGCCTTAAGGACCGCTATTTCCGACCGGTATTGCCAAGAATCGCTTTTTCCACAGGAACGACAGGGGATCCTTCCGGCAAGGCGATCGGCCAACACGATTAGATTCGCGGGAACGGTAGGACCGGCAAGCTGCCGGTCCTACCGTGGCCCATGGCGATCACGTTGATCCCCACGGCCTCGCCTTACCCGGCTTCCACCGGTTCCACGTTCAGCACTTCGGCGAGCTTGATCAGTTCTTCCAGTTTATCCACCGATATCACGCCGATGACGACTTTTCCCGCGGAAGCTTGAAAGGATAGTTCGAATCCCTTTTCCTTGAGTCGTTTCAGTACGTCCTCGGTCCCCGCGGACAACCGCACCTGGACGGTTACCTTGCCGTCTTCCACCTTGATCTTGCCGTGTTGATAGGTCCCACCCTTGTCCTTCCGGCCGAGCAACTCTCGGAGTCGGGGTGCAAGCTTATCGATCGCGTCTTTCTTCTTGTCGGCCTCTTCATCTGCGGAAGAGGTAGAATCGATACGGGCCTGTTTGCTTTCCTCCGGCCTTTTCTCAAGCTTGGCGGCCGCTTCTTTTTCCGGGACAGCTCGACCGAAAGCCATACCGCGGGCTTCACGCTTGGCGTGCGCTGAAGGACCATTTTTGAAAGCCGAACGATCAGGCGCCCCCGAAACCGGGGCCGATGCCGCCGTTGATCCGGGTATCGCGATTTCGGACCGGGATACTTTCATCCTTAGGGGAGCCGATGGGACGGCTTGCCCCACGACCTGGCCCTCGTTGCCGAAAACGCCCTTCCTGTCCACGCCGTCGGGCATTTCCACGGGCACAGGCACGGTTACCGGTTTTCCGCCGATGGTTACGATAGCCTCTTCCACCGCGACGAAGCTGGTGTACTGGGTCATGATACGATGTGCGAGAGCGACTTGG
>JAZDOF010000074.1:0-3345 GCA_043799015.1 Pseudomonadota bacterium
GTGTCGATTCACTCAACCGTTCAGGGTTCCCGCAATTCTCAACGCTTGACACTATAGGATGGATACCGTAGTTCCCGCTTTCGCGGGGACTACGCTGAAAAGTCGGTCGTTTAGTCCCGAACGGAGCCTTTGAGTCAACAGACTCGGGGCCTCTATCCCCTCCCGGCGCTCGTTCCCTATAATTTCTCGTCCAGCGCCCTCTCGACCGCTTCCTGGATAACCGCGGGGTCCACGTCTTCCCCGGCTACGGCCTTCAGGACTTCGGTCAGTACGCGGCCCAATTCACCAACACCGGCCACGGCAAGGTCCTTGACCCGCGGCGGCACCTCCTTGTCCAATCCGTCCAGGAATGCGGCGATGCCGAAAGAGCGGGCATAGCCCTGCGCAATGGAAGCCAAGGTGTTTTGGTCCCCGTAGATATGGGCGGTGACGTTGGAGGTAAGGCCGGCCACGGCCCGAGCCGTCTCTATCCTCACTTGAGCGTTCTTTTCGATTTCCAGCTTCCTGAGTTCAAACTCTATACCGGCTGCGGCATGTTTGGATTTTGCTTCCAGTTCGCGTTGAAGCACCGAGACTCGCTGGTCCTCGATCTGCACTTTCTTCTGTTCGACTTCCACCGGGACCATGCTCTTGGCCCGTTCACCCGCGGCCCTGGCTTCCAGGGATTCACGTTCGGCTTCCGCAGCCTTGACTTTGGCTAGATAGTCGGCTTCCGCAGCCTTCTGGCGGGCTTCGGCGTCTTTCTCAATGGCATATGCCCTCGCGTCGGCTTGTCGCTGCTCCTTAATTAGGTCACGTTGGGATTCAGCCTCTTGCTGGATGATTTGTTTCTGTTTCTCACGGTTGGCGGCTTCCACGGCAGCGACGGTGATGACGGCCTGTCTGGCCCGCTCAGACTCCGTTTGGGCCTCGTTCATTTTCTGTTCGGCCGCGGCCTTGAGGGCTTCCTTTTCCGCCAATTCGGTTTCCTTCAGCTTCTCTACGGCCTGTTTTTCCTGTTCCTTCTTAACGAGCTCAATTTCCTGATTCTTCTGAGAGACCTGGACGGCCTTCTGCTTCGCGATCTCCGCCTCGGTAACCGCCTTGGTCTTCAGCACCTCAGCTTCCTGGGTGGCCAGCTGCTGGGCTATGTTGTCCAGAGCAATGGTCCGTTGCATCTCGATTTGTCTCTTCTGGATCGCTTCGTCCTTAGCGATGCCGGCTTCCTCGGAAATCCTCCTATTGGTGGCCCTTTGTATACTGATGTCCTTTTCCTGCTCGGACGAGGCAAACGCCTCGGTCTTGTTCAGCGTAAGGATTTGTTTCTGCGTCTCAACTTCCTGTGATCTGATCAAGCGCTCCGTGTCGAGCTGTTTGGTCTTGGTCTTTAGGTTCTGATCCTGGGTGATCTCCACGATCTTGGTCAAGCCCACCGCGTGCTGGGGGTTGTTCCTGTCGTAGAACTCCAAAGCGGTAGGTTCCACGTCGGTAAGCTTGGCAGACACGAGTTGGAGCCCCATCTTGGGCAGGTCGTTGGATACTGAGCGTTCTATTTCCTTACCCACCTCGTCCCTGCCGTCAAAAAGTTCCTGGTAGGGCCGGCTGGTGGCTGCGTCACGAAGGGCCGTCTCGAGGGTGTCGCCGCAAAGGGTGTCTATGGTTATCTTGTCGTTGAGCGGCCGTGTTCCCGCCGCGGCAAGAAACCTTAGGACGTCCTCCTTGGTTTGCGGAATTGCGATCTTGAATGTGATGGATACGTTTGCCAGGAGGCAGTCCTGACAAATGAGCGCTTGTTTGTCGCGCCGTGTGGTCGTTAGCACCCATTGCTCAAACCTGAGCATGGTGTGCTTATGGATCATGGGTATACACCACAGCCCTTTGCCGGTGGCGACGTCCGGTTCCGACGTGGCCCTGGGGCCCAACCCTCCGGTCCTTATAACCGCCTCGTTCGATTCGGCGATGACGAAAAACTTACGGTAAGCCGACAGGTATGCCGTTGCAAACAGCACGGTCAGGCCCAAGCATTCCAGAATGGCCGTAACGGCAAGCCCGGGTGAGAAACGAAATGCGACGGATAGGATAATCGGGGTGAGAAGAAGCGTGACGGCCACGGTGAACATGGTTGCCAGGATCATGGAAGGTCCTTTCTTTTCCGATTCGAGGGAAGACACGGTAAGTGGAGTCTAGGACGACTCTTCGGCAGGTACCACGCAGTAAATGCCATCCTTGAGATCCAGGATGATAAGCTCGGTACCCCTTCTCAACGGCTCGCCTTCGTAATGAACCAGAATTGCTTGTTTATGCAGGACCCCCTTTCCGATGTCGATAACCACCGTACCGACCTCATTGGGTGCCAAAATGGTCGATACCGTTGCCCTGTACCCGATGAAATCCGACTCAGATTCGCAGGCTTTGCCGGAAGGCATCGTCATTGCCACGAGAGAGGCTATCCGGCGCACTAAGAAAACCGCCACTCCCCCTGTGATAACAAAGCCTAGAAGAAAACCGGGCCCCATCCCGACGAGATCGACCGCGGACTCCAATACGAACACGTTGAATATGTAGCCGAATACTCCCCATGACATCAACAGGTAGACGACGGCAAGGGTAACGGGACATCGCCGCTGGGTGTTCAGGACTCCTTCGATGAACGAGGGCGAGGCCCCATCCTTTTCAACGTGGTGAGTTCCGGTATCCCCGTGGTGGGGTCCGGCATGCATGTCATGCGCGTCGTTAAGCTCATGCCCTCCGCCGTGGTCGTGATGCACATCCCCACCATGCGCGTCGGCGTCCCCCCCGGTGATCCCACTCATTACGGATACGGTGACGTAAAGCATCGCCAGGAAGATCATCGCGGCGAACACCGCATTCTGCCAGAGAAACGGACTTGCCGGGTGACTGAGCCAATCCATCAAGTATTCTCCCCGCCGGCCATGCCCATTGAGTTTTTCCACACCTGTGCCGGCGTTCACATGGTAGGTATGGAAAAACCATGGAAAAGAGACCAAGAAGCGATCGGCGACGATCTTCCGCCCATGCATCATCGCTTACATCTTGGCAATGAACTCCGCCATCAGGTAATCAGGCACCATCTTTGCCATGATTCCCCTTTGAAGCACAGCGAGAGGCATCGAAGGGTCCATGCAATTGTTGATCTCCTGCACCAGACTCACGCCGCCGGCTTGATGGATCCGAGCGATGCCGACGGCACCGTCGTCCCCGGAGCCGGACATTATGACCCCAACCGCTCGGTTGCCGGCCAGACGGGCCAAGGAGCCGAAGAGCCTGTCTATGGGCTTGTCCGGCCCTGCTCCGGGCGGGGCGTGAGAGGGGACTCCAAGTACTCCGGAAGCCTGGCTGTCCGGG
>JAZDOF010000102.1:0-3962 GCA_043799015.1 Pseudomonadota bacterium
CGTCGCCTGGAAGAGGTCATAGAGGGCTGGTCTTCGGCGCGCCCTGCTGACACGGATGTGGTAATCGTTCACTGCAACGGACAAAGAATGAACCACGAAGACTCAAAGGCACAAAGAAATCCAAGGCTCGTCGAACCCGTCGGCGGATCAGGTTCGTGCCTCAACCGGGCCTCATGCATCGTTTCCTCATCCCTTATCCTAACGCCCATGTGGGCAAGCGGTAATCCATGCTCTTTTTCCGTGGTGCCTCCAGGGTCCCCGCTTCCTCGGGGATGACGTCGAGGGGCCTGCGTTTGGTCAAAACCAAGCGGAATTTGAATCCTCGGTTGTGACCGATCCGCGTCATGGCCGATCGCGTTATTCAATGGACTGATCGGTCAGTCCAAAGAGGAGGGTCTTCATGGATCGTAGATGGCAAAAAGTATGGCCGGTGTGGGTCCCAAAAGAGATAACCGCGGAAAAGCCCGTTTCCGAGTACTTGCGCGAATGGGCCGGTATCGCGCCCGCCCGAATCGCTCTAAGTTTCTACGGGCGGGACATATCCTATGATGAATTGAATCGCATGATAGACAAACTGGCCTGGGCGTTGATCGACTTGGGGATAAGGAAAGGCGATCGCGTTGCCGTTCAAATGGAGAACTGCCCTCAATTCGTGATCTCCTATTTTGCCGCTCATAGGGCCGGCGCCGTGATAGTACCCGTTAACCCCATGTTCAAGCGCGTCGAGCTTGAACACGAACTCAACGATGCAGGAGCCGAAACCCTTATAGCTCTTGACGATCTATATCGCGGGTTCGAGGAGTTCCGAAACGGGACCCCGCTGAAGAACGTGATCCTGACCTCGTTGAGGGATTTCCTACCGGCCGAACCGATTCTACCCGTACCGAAGGAAGCGCACGAAGATGCGGCACCCATCCCCGGAACCCTCCGCTTTGTCGACCTCCTCGAAAGATCTCAGGATCGCCCCGTGTGCAACATTGATCCGGCAACGGACCTGGCGATTCTACAGTACACCGGCGGCACCACGGGAATTCCGAAAGGCGCGATGATCAGCCATCGCACCCTTGCCTGTGCGAGCCTCGGAGCCATGCACTGGTACCATCACAGGGAAGATGACGTGCATCTTGGCGTGACGCCCTTTTTTCACGTAATGGGACAACAGCAGTTGATGTGTACTCCTCTCGTGTCCGGAGGACGCATCGTCGTTCTGTCGCGATTCGTTCCCGATGTGGTTGCCCGGGCCGTCGCGCACTATCGTTGCACGTATTGGGTCGGAGCGACCACGATGATGATTGCTCTGTTAAGCCTCCCCAATATCAAGGACTATGATTTCACGTCTTTTCGATGCCTGTGGTCCGGCGGCTCACCGATATCGGTTGAGCTTCAAAACAGGCTCAAGGAATTGACTCCGAACACGGTCATAGGCGAAGGCTACGGACTATCGGAGACGATAGCTTACGGGGGTGCCATCACGCCGCTGTATCGGTACAAGCCCGGTTTTCTGGGCGTGCCCCACCTCAATGACATCAGGATAGTTGATTTGGCTACCGGAGAAAGAGAACTGGGGACCAACGAGGAAGGCGAGATCGTTATCAAAGGGCCTGCGGTGATGAACGGATATTGGAACAACCCCGAGGAGACGAAGCAGGTGCTGAGAGACGGTTGGTTCCACACCGGGGATATAGGCCTGATGGATGAGGAGGGGTATGTCAAGTTCCTCGGGCGGACGAGAGAGATGATAAAGTGCTCCGGCTACAGCGTTTTCCCGGCGGAGGTGGAAGACCTTCTCTATCGTCACCCGGCGATCCAGGAAGCTGCCGTGATCGGAGTGGACGACTCGTACCGGGGCCAGTCTCCCAAGGCCTTTGTCATTCTGAGGCCCGAATTTGTCGACAAAACAACGGAAAGCGAAATCCTTGAATGGTGCAAGGAAAATATGTCCGCCTACAAGCGCCCCAAGTTCGTGGAATTTCGTTCGGAACTGCCGAAGAGCGCGGCAGGGAAGCTGTTGAGACGGATTTTGGTCGACGAGGAATCAGGCAATCCCGGAGTATAGCCGGCCCGCCACATGTTGTTAACCATATCCCGCACGAGATCGGGGTGAAACGAAGTCTTTTCGAATAGCGGAGGCAGCCATGAGAAAGCTGGGACGTAGATGTTGCGGTTTATTGCTCGCGGCGTTTTGTATCCTGTGTATGACCGGCCCGGTGAGATCGGAAGACACGGTCATTCGACTCAGATATGCGACCTTTTCCCCGCCCATGAGCGGCATGGCCACCATTGCCGAGCAATGGTGCAAAGAAGTGGAGAGTCGCACCAAAGGCAAAGTCAAGATCAGCTTTCACCCCGGCGGCTCGCTGGCGCCCGCAAACCAATCCTACGAAGCGGCGGTACGAGGCATCACCGATATCACCCTGACGGCTACGCAATGGACCCCCGGAAGATTTCCCATGTCCGAGTTGGTCCACATGCCGCTAAGGGTGAAGAGCGCGGCTCAAGGCACCAAGCTTATCAATGCTTGGTTCAATCATTACAAGCCCAAGGAGTTCGACGACACCAAGATACTATACATGTTCGCTTCGGGCCCGAGTCATTTCATGACGGTCAAGCAGCTTCCTTCGATCAACGATCTGAAAGGCATGAAGATCAGAGCTTCCGGAGACACCAGCAGGATTGTGAGCGCGATGGAGGCCGTACCTGTCTCCGTACCCATAGGCGATGCCTATGAAGCGTTCCAGAGAGGAGTCTGCGAGGGCGTCTTCCTGTCCGCCGAAACGCTGAAATCCTTCCGCTGGGGAGATCTACTGCGCGGACTTCAAATGAATGACGGCATAGGGATGGTTAACGCTCTTCTTGTCGCCATGAACAAAAAGAAGTGGAACTCTCTGCCGCCCGATGTGCAGGCAATTATCGAAGAAGTGAGCCGGGAATGGATCGACAAAACAGGCAAGGGCTGGGACGAAATCGACAGAGAGGCCATGGAGTACGCAAAATCAAAGGGTATGAAAGTAGTTACGATTTCCAAGGATGAAGAATTGATAACCACCCAAAGAATGAAACCGCTTCTCGATGCCTACGTTGAAAAGATGAAGAAACTGGGACTTCCCGCCGAAGAGACCCTTAAGTTTGCCGTCGACTTTCTGAAATCCAATCCTTGAGAGACGAGCAGCTTTGATGGAGGCGTACGGGATCGCGGCTTTTCGCCCGGCGATCTTATCTTGGACTATTCAAGGCATTACGCGGGGGTTCTAACTCTATGGGAACAAGCATGCAGGTCCGGGTTAAATGGTTGTGTAATTTCATGTCGATCATGGCCGGCGTCGTTCTTCTTGTGATGATCGGCGTCACCTTGGCCGACATCGGGCTGAGATACCTTGGAAGGCCGATAGTAGGTGCCTATGAAATCGTGGCCTTCTTGGGGGTCGCCGTAATCGGGCTCGCCCTTCCTCGCGCCTCTTTTCTGAAAACCCATGTTTATGTTGATTTGTTGATTGACGCACTGCCTGCGAACGGGCGCCGGCCGCTGAGGATTGTAACTAGGGCTCTGGTATTGGTAATGTTTCTAGGGGCCGCCTGGTACTTCATTCTCATGGGACAGAGTTATATGGCTACCAATACCGTTACCATGAGTCTTCGGGTACCATTCTACCCTGTGGTGTTCGCGCTTGCGGGCAGTTGCGTCGTCCAATGCCTCGTGTCGCTTTGCGAGATTCTCGAGGAAATCGGAGGAAGCCATGAATGAACTGACATTAGGCGTCGGGGCCTGCATATTCCTTCTCTTTTTCCTGTTGACCGGTATCGAAATCGCCTTTGCCATCGTAATGGTCGGTCTTGTGGGGTATGCCTCACTCTATGGGTTTGATGCCGCGTACAGCCTCATGGTTCAGGACTTCTTCGACGTCTTTTCCGCGTACAGCCTTACGGTGATTCCACTTTTCATGCTGATGGGGCAAATCGCCTTC
>JAZDOF010000137.1:0-2893 GCA_043799015.1 Pseudomonadota bacterium
GGCAAAAAGAAGTGATGCGAGCGTCAATGGTAATGCCGATAACAACCGCAGGGGTTGAAGAATGAACCTGGTGGGAAAAATATACGGACTGACCGGCGGTTGCACGCTGCTGTTGCTCGGTTTGACCGGCGGCTGCGTCGAGCTCAACCAAGCCGTCGATGGACTGCTGGGTAAGAGCGCGCCGGTAATGTCGGCCAACCGGCATATTGCGGCCAATGCCGTGATCCCGGTGAAGAAATCCGCTCCTGGGGAACAAGCTGCTCCGCCGGCAGGGACCAAGCCGCCCGAAGGGCAGCCCGCCGGGCCTGCGCCTGCGCCGAAAGCGGCCGGCAAGGGACCGGCCGCTCCAGACCCTGCTGAAACCAAGACAGCGCTGGCCCAGGGAAAACGAAGGCCCCCCGGAGCGGCCAAGCAGACCCAGACCTCTGCCGTCGCGGAAAAGAAGGACCACAAGGCCCTTGCTGATGTGAACAGGGACCCATTCAGACAGCCGACGGAAATCCTCCCCTCCGATTGTCCTCCGTCGATGCCTCTTTGTCGGTTCGATCGTTCGCAGCTCAAGCTGGTGGGCGTCCTACAAGTGAATGAGGGCGAGTACAAGGGCATGGTGGAGGACCCGGACGGTCGCGGTTATTTCGTTACCTCGGGCATGCAGATCGGCGGGGCCACGGTAACTCAAGTGAGCCAGAAAGGCATGGTTCTCTTCGATCACAAAACCCGCCAGGACGTGTCGATGCCTCTGGTGAGGGAAGCCCGTGAGGGCGGAACGGAGCTCTGACCTCTCTCGGGGTCCCTCGGCTCCCCAGAGGTCAGTCGAAACAACCTAACTGACACGAGTGTACCTTGATTTTCAATTCATCTAGGAGCCGGCCAACCTCACGTTTGGGTACGCCGGCTTCTTCGGCGATTGCCATAGCCGTCCTGCAAGCCATTCTACCTTCGGATTGCTTCGCAAGAATAAGTTCCCGCAGTTTCTGCTCTTCCAAACGCTCTCTCCCTTCCTCAGTTTTTCCCCGCTGATTGACAATCGGTCGCGCCTTGTGGCGTAATGGCTCCGCCGTACCCCATAATCCGTCCAATGCGGTGCGGGAGCCCGGCGGGCCGCTCAGGTTCCCGATTGCCTCGATATCAACGGAGTTGGTTGATGGACGAATTGAAGCCGCTTGAACTGAATGATAGGCACCTTTTCAATGATTACCTGCTCGCGGACCCGCCGGAGGTATCGGAGCTGACTTTTACCAACCTTTTCATGTGGCGCAACCGATACTATCCCATGTGGACCACACATGACAACTGTTTGCTGGTTGTCCTAACCCCGGAGAACTCCCCGCCGTTCGGGCTTCAACCGGTGGGGCCGGGGGATAAGGCAAGGGCGCTCGATCACCTCTTCCGTTTGATCGGCCGAATGGCCCCGGCAGCCTCCGTACGCCGCGCGGAAGCCCGGTTCGTGGGGTCTTACGTGGACAGTGAACGGTACGATCCGGTTCCGGACCGTGACAACAGCGACTACGTTTATCTTGCCCGAGACCTCATTGATTTGAAGGGGAACAAGTTCCACCGCAAGCGCAATCATGTGTATAAGTTCCTCAAGAGTTACGATTTCGAGTACAAGACGCTTGATGAAGATTTGATCCAGTGTTTTCTCAACTTACAGGAGGATTGGTGCGAGTTGAAGGATTGCCTTGAAAACCCGGACCTATTTGATGAAAATCTGGCCGTGTACGAGGCATTGGTCCACTACGAGGAGTTGAGGTTCCAAGGGGGAGCGATACTGATAGACTCGAAAGTGGAAGCCTTTTCGCTTGGGGAAAGGCTCAACCCCGAAACCGCGGTCATACATATCGAGAAGGCCAACCCGGCCATACCCGGCTTGTACGCGGCCATCAACCAACTCTTCTGCAAACACTCGTGGGGGGACATGAAATATGTGAACCGTGAACAGGATTTGGGGTTGGACGGCCTGAGGCAGGCTAAGATGTCGTACAATCCGCACCACCTTGTGGAAAAATTCACGTTGACTTCCAGGGGCGCTTGAACGCCCCCGGCGAAGACGGCCGTCGTATCGGCACAGAGAACGGGAACGGGAGGGATGTGGAATATGATAGGTATTTCTATGCGGATCGTGTCATTACTTGTGGCGGCCGTTCTTGCGTTAGGGCCTGAAATCGCCTTGGCCGTCGATACGGGCCTGCTTTGGGAAAAGGGGCGCCTTGAGCTGAAATCCGGGAAGACCGCCGAAGCCGTGGAGACGTTCTCGCAGCTCATAGCAAATGACCCACAAGCGGTATACTACTTCTCAAGAGGCATGGCTTACGTCGCACAGGGCAAGCTTGATGCGGGCATTAAGGATTACGGCAAGGCCATTTCCATAGACCCGAGCAAGCCGGTTTACTTCCTGCAAAGGGGGGCCGCGCACTTCGAGGACGGTCAATACAAGCAAGCGGTTGACGACTGTTCTAAGGTTATAGAGGTGGAGGCGAACGACTATCGACCATGGAGCACGCGCGGAGAAGCGCTTTTCAATCTCGGACGCATACAAGACGCGCTCAAAGACATCAATCGGTCGATCACGCTGAATCCGGAATCAGGGGAGCTCCGGCGATTACGGGGCGACCTGCTTACGGCCGCCGGCGATTATCCCGGTGCGATAGGGGAATATGACATCGCACTCGGTCGTAAACCCGCCGACCCAACCGCCCACAACAATCGCGGGGTGGTTCACGCCTTGCTCGGGAGAAATCGCGAGGCGATGGAGGACTTCAAAAAGGCTTTGGAGACGGCAGTGGCGCCTTCATCGGACGTGCCCGTACAGGGATTTGGAGGCACGGCTTGGTAGAGACCGAGACCAAGCTCGCCTTTCGACCCGCCGTTGACTCCCGTAACGCGCTGTGCT
>JAZDOF010000150.1:0-2924 GCA_043799015.1 Pseudomonadota bacterium
CCGCCCTACCGTCGTTTCGAAAGAGCCTCACCCAAATCGGACATCGGTTTCTTACGGTTATTTATGAATCGCTGTATTAGCGGGATTCACTGCTGAGGAGCCTTTGTTTTTCATCGATGATCTTCAATTCATTATTGATCCTCTGGAGCCTCCAGATATTCTCTGTCCGACCGGTGAGGGATTTCTTGGCGTTGGCCACGGAAAAGGAGGAGACGAACTTCGCTGTCCTTATGTGGGGCTCGTCGGTGACGATCAAGACGACATCGCCAACCAGAGAAGAACTGATGCGGTCCCAGTTCCTGAAGTAATAGCCCATGTCCTTCCGGATATAGTCCTTGCCGACGATTCCCCTGTCATAGTAGTCCACCTGATCGGCGAAATGGGACATGATTGCAGCCATGTCCTTTTTCTGGTTGAGCTCCAGGATGTTCCTGATGAAGGCTGAAACTTCCTCGTTACTTATGGAGGCCGAACTTGTGGGTGCGGGCTTCTCCATGGGCCCGGGTTTTATGGCCGGCACCTTTTCCGGCTGCATTTTGGCCACGGTTTCCTGCTCCGCGGCTTTCGGCCTGTCCGGGGACGGAGGCTGCGGACGTGGAGACCCTGCTCCGGTTTCGGAGCTCTCGCGACGGTTACCTACGGTGAAGGGTGGCTCTTCGGCCCTTTCCGGCTCTCCGGCAACTTTCGGTCGCTCTTCTCCGCTCGACGCGACTCCCGGTTTTTCCGCCGGGGGAGCGATTTCCTTGGTAATCTGCCGGTCTTTGGGGGCGATAATGTCCACCAGCAAAAGCCGCCTGTCATGCTGGGCGTCCTCGGTCGCCAAATAGACCACGATTGCTTTCTTGTTCCTGAGCCTCTCCGCGGTGGATGTCAGGGCGGCAACCTTCTGCTTATTCATGTCCGTGTCCCAATAGAAGATGATGTTGGGCGCATAGACCGCATATTTATCCATATGAACGATGGTGACTTCCGTCTGCTCCCGGGTCTGCGAAGACGGAGCGGCGCCGGCGAAGCCATTTTCACCCGAAAAATGCAACAGACTAAGGCAAGCCGTCATCACTACAGCAAAAATGCCGCATAAATCTCTAAACACAACGTTTCCTTCCCCGTTCGCGAGTTACCTTCCCGCTTGGAATCGAGCAAGACACTCTCTATGTCGTCGAGCCGGTCATATTGGCAAGGCCCTATTGCGCTTGCCGCCGGAGCTCTCCCTTGGAAGATCGTAATATTATAGTATCCATGATCGACCGACAAGGGGACGGTATCCGGGCACGACCGTGGCAGCACGGACAGCATCGGAATGCTCTTCCCTGAGGACGAAACCAGGCGCGGACACCAGCATGAGATTGCTAATGATCCCTTCTCGAGGCTGTTCCGAGGCAACGCCGATACCAGGGTGAAAAACGGTGGAGACGGGTGACCGCGGCAAGGGTCGCTCGGCGCGGGAAGTGATAAGAGCGAAAGACGCGGGCGCCCGTTAGGCTCCCTCTCGCTTCAAGCATCGGGTGAGCTCCCTGTCAAGGGTGTCGGAGAAGCGCTGTTTCTCCTTACGGCCGAATTGTTTCGGGCCAGGCGTGATACCCCCGGCTTCCCGCATGTCGTGCATGAAGTTCCGGATAGAAAGACGTTCTCCGATGTTGTTTTCGGAATACATCTCGCCACGGGGGTTGATGACGATGACCCCTTTGGGAACGAGCGCGGATGCCAGGGGAATGTCCTGTGTAACGGCAAAGTCGCACTCTTCGGCATATTGCGCTATGTATTCATCGACAACTTCCGGTCCCATGCCGACTCGGACCGTTGAGACATAGACGGAATCGGGAACGCTGATGTGCTTGTTGGCTACAAAGACAGCAGGTACCCCTAGCCGCATGGCCGCCCGGATAACCAAGTCCTTGACCATGGCCGGACAACCGTCCGCATCCACCCATATCTTCATCCTTCACTCCTCGAAACCGATATGTGCCGGCGCATGCCGCGCGAGCTAAATTGTTATGATAACGCAAAGACCCCTGAAAAGTCATTGTCGAGTCTCCACTTTTGTGCGTGTTACAGGCAGGAAGTTGCACTTTCCGATGCTTCTTTCCTTCGTCGGCTTCAGTATGAATCCCGACCCGGGGAATCAAACGACATCGTCCATGCCAATACCGTCGACGGCAATCGTGGTAATAGCCACCCTCCTGGTCGGTACACGGGAAAGATTCCAGAACCTGGTACAAAGCTTCATGACATACCCGCGGACTCTCGGGCGCTCTGGCTTTGCCAAGGCCGCCCTGTCCCACCAATTCCTTGACAACCGCCAACCCGGGTGATACAAGCATTTCCACCGAAAGGGCCGGCGTAGCTCAGGGGTAGAGCAGCTGATTCGTAATCAGCAGGTCGCGGGTTCGAATCCCATCGCCGGCTCCATAGTGAAATCAGCGACTTAGGGAGGCTCAAAAGGCCCCCCTTTTTCGTTATGAGGGACGTATATGAGTAAATCACTTTAAATCCTCCAGCTTCCGAACCGCCTCAACCGTTTATGGAGCTGGATCTTCCCAGGGTGTGGATGGCTACGAGGACATAGGCCTTTTGCTTGGGACTGGCTTCTTCCAGGATCTTCCTTACGTCTTCCTCCGGGGCATAACGGGATGTTTATCTTCAAACTCCCTGTAGAACCTGAAAATGTCGTGCCATTGCTCATAAGCAACATCGAGATACTCATCATGTTCGTCTTCGTTCATCTGAATTGTGTTCTCCGTCAGAGAATTCCGGGGATTTGAAGCTCATGTCTGCTTCTCCAAAGCATATCCATCACTTTTGATGGTTGAAGGACACACACATGAGTCATCTCACAAATCACTGTCAGCATGTGGCAAAGTCTCTTTGAGGTCCGGGATTCCTTCCAAGAAAATGACGTCATGTCGATGGTTGAAGTAGGCCTC
>JAZDOF010000172.1:0-7641 GCA_043799015.1 Pseudomonadota bacterium
ACTCCTCCTACGGGGGAACGGCGAACAATCGTTCTTGTCCCGGATTTGAAAGCCACCCTCGATCGTGGTTCAGTCTTTGCGCAATACGTCGCATGCCGGATTTCCGCTGATATTGCCTCGGACCAAGGGGACTTGCCGCAAATGCACATCGTCGCCCCGGCACTGGGGGCTTGCAGTCGAGGCCGGACATTGATAATGGAATGGTGCGCGGGCGCTGTGTGAAAGCGGTAGAGAAAACAAAGGCATGATACGGCATATATAAATGAATATACTCGGTATTTCAGCGTTTTATCATGACAGTGCAGCCTGTCTGGTCCAGGACGGAAAGCTTACGGCCGCGGCCCAAGAAGAACGGTTCACCCGGGTCAAACACGACCACAGGTTCCCGAAGGACGCCATCGCGTATTGCCTCAAGGAAGGCCGAATCCAAGCCTGCGACGTTGACTACGCGGTGTTCTACGACAAGCCGTTCATCAAATTTGAAAGATTGCTGGAGACCTATCTGTCCTTTACCCCGCGGGGACTCGTTTCGTTCATAATGGCCATGCCTCTGTGGCTGAAAGAAAAGCTCCACATGCCCAAGCTCATTCGGGACGGCCTCGGGGGGTTCGAAGGCAAAGTCCTCTTTCCCGAGCACCACGAATCCCATGCCGCGAGCGCGTTTTTTCCATCGCCGTTCGATAAGGCCGCTTTCCTCACCATGGACGGCGTGGGGGAATGGACCACCACAAGTTGGGGTGTGGGCGAGGGAAACAATATTCGCATAGAACACGAGATCCAATTTCCGCATTCTTTGGGGCTGCTATATTCCGCGTTTACCTATTTTACCGGATTCAAAGTCAACTCCGGCGAATACAAAGTGATGGGTCTTGCGCCTTACGGTGAGCCCAAGTACGTGGATATCATACGTAAGGAGCTTATCGACGTAAAGGAAGACGGCTCCTTTAGACTCAATATGGATTATTTCACCTATCCTTACGGCCTTACCATGACGGGAAGCGCGTTCGAAAAGCTGTTCGACGGGCCGGCCCGCGCGCCCGAAAGCCAATTGACCCAGCGGGAGATGGACTTGGCCAGGTCCGTGCAGGTGGTAACCGAAGACATAATGCTCAAGACCGCGAATCACATCCACAAGGTCACCGGTGAGGACCGGCTGTGCATGGCCGGCGGCGTGGCCCTCAACTGTGTGGGTAACGGAAGGGTGCTCCGAGAAGGCCCATTCAAG
Organism: Pseudomonadota bacterium; assembly: GCA_043799015.1. GTDB lineage: Bacteria > Desulfobacterota > Desulfomonilia > Desulfomonilales > Desulfomonilaceae > JAZDOF01. The sequence continues at coordinate 1,226 of JAZDOF010000172.1, forward strand.
GACATTTGGATTCAACCCGCGGCCGGGGACGCCGGCGGCGCCTTGGGCGCGGCCTTGTTCGTGTGGCACCAACTCTTGAATAACGGGCGGGTCGTTGATAACGAGAACGACCTCCAAGGCGGTTCTTATCTTGGGCCGGCCTATTCGGACGACGATGTGCGTGCCTTCCTGGAAGGCCGGGGGTATCCGTACGAGCTTTTGGAAAACGGTGCGGTCCCGGCCCGGGTGGCCGACATAATAGCGGGAGGACACGTTGTGGGATGGTTCCAGGGGCGCATGGAATTCGGTCCTCGTGCGTTGGGCGCGAGGTCCATCATCGGCGATGCCAGAAACCCGCGCATGCAGTCGCAGATGAACCTCAAGATCAAGTATCGGGAGAGCTTCAGGCCCTTTGCCCCGTCAGTACTAATTGAGGACGTTTCGGACTACTTCGAGATCGACCGCTCATCCCCGTACATGCTCCTGGTGGCCTACGTGGACGAAAACCGCAGGAGGTCCATGACCGACGAAGAAGAACGGCTGTGGGGAATCGACAAGCTCAATGTGGCCCGTTCCGAAATCCCCGCCATCACCCATGTGGACTACTCGGCCCGAATCCAAACGGTACACAAGGAAACCAACCCTGCCTATCACGAAATGATCCGCGCGTTCAAAGAGAAAACCGGGTGCCCGGTGATCGTCAACACTTCGTTCAATGTCCGCGGAGAACCCATAGTCATGAGCCCCGAGCATGCGTACCTATGTTTCATGCGTACCGAGATGGACTATCTGGTTCTTGGTCGATATCTCCTGGACAAGAAAAAACAGCCGGCGTTGAAGGACGACGTGGACTGGCGCAAGGAATTCACCCTGGACTGACGGATTGTTGGGGATTGAACTTATGAACATCATCGAAGAAATCAGGCAGGAAATCAAGGCGACATACCGGGAGCCGACCAATAGGGACCTTAACCTTCTCGCCTTGCTGTTCTTGATTATTCCAGGTATTATTGGCCTGTATGTCCTGTTGTGGAAGGGGTCTCACTCCGGTTGGTATTGGATCGGCGTGGGCGGCACCCTAGCCCTCAGCAGAGCGATCAAACCGTTATTTGCGGTCATATATAGGTTATGGCTCGGATTTTCGGTCGTTCTCGGCTACTTTGTCTCTCGGATCCTTTTGACTCTAATCTTCCTGATCGCTGTCGTGCCCGTCGGTCTCCTCATGCGCATCGTCGGCAGAGACCCCATGAACAGGAAGTTCGATCCGGAAGCCCCGTCTTATTGGATCAAGAGAGAACCCGAGTCGGACGTTTCCATAGCAAGGTACGAAAAGCAGTTCTAGCTGCATAAGATCTCTTGGGAGGACTATACAATGTCCCTGGTAGCGGAATTCTGGGATTTCATGAAAGTGCGGAAGAAGTTCTGGCTGGCCCCGATCATTATCGTCCTGGGGATTCTGTCGGCTTTCATAGTGCTGGCAAGCTCTTCGCCGGTGGCCGCGCCGTTCATCTACTCGCTGTTCTAGGGGGAACGCGAGCCCCTGCGGTCGAGGCATCCGGCACAGCCCTGAGAGCGTTGCACAAGATACCGTAGGGGCGGGGTTCATCCCCGCCCGCACTATTACTTATGTATCCGTTCTACTAAGCGCTGCCCTAAACTGAAGCTACACCACAACGTGGAGGAACCAATGGGAGAATCCGGCCGGACATCCGCGCCTGCCGAGGGGCCGAAGTCCGCTCCGGCTCCGGAATTGACGCGCGACAAGCCCGAGGCTGCGCGACCCGAATCCAAGAGTCCGGTAAGAAGCAGCATACGGAGAATATTCTTTTGGGCCATGTACTTGGCCTTTCTCACCCTTACCATTCTGGCCCTGTTTGCCGCGGCGGAGTACTATGCAAAGAAGCAGGTGCTCTCGACGGCTCACGGCCAGGCGTACAAAGACCGAAATCCCGACGCGGCAAGACAGAGTTCCCAGAAGGTCGCCCCATTATTCGGGTACGAACCCACCCCCGGTTTTGCCGCGGTTGTAAATACTCGCTTGGGTAACTCGTACGAGTACATCAACCCTCAAAGCTTCAAAGATTTCGACGAAGTGCCCCTGGAAAAGCCTGCCGATGAATTCCGTGTTTTCGTCACGGGAGGGTCCGTGGTTTACGGTAGGGGACCCGTCCCTCCGGCCGACGCTGTAGCGGACCACTATGAAGTAACCTTCCGTTGGACCATTTCGCATCTCATGGAGCAACTCCTCAACGCGGACCCAAGGGTAAGGGAGAAGATCGGGGGCAAGCACGTACGTGTCATCAACGCAGGTGTGGCAGGCCACGTGATCCAGAACGACCTCATGCGATACCTCGGCAAGTTGAGGCTGTACAAACCCGATCTCGTGGTGTCTTTGGACGGAGCGAACGAAGTCCATACGGTCGCGCGTCCCCTAAAAGACTGGAACTACTTCACCGAAGGCCCTTATTACGAAGTCATCACCGACGTAATGGACATGGGCTCAAAAGGTATGATGAACTACATCGCGCTATGGCTAAAAAGGAATACGTACTTTTTTGCCTGGCTGGCGATGAAACGCGGAGAAGGTCCCGGCGTCATGATGGAGAACCGAGGATTTGCCGCGCATCCCCAAGACCCGACTCCGGAGATGATCGAGTTTCGAAAGCAAAACATACGTCAAGTCGCGGACGTGGCGGCCATCTATCACAAGACCTTGGAAACGGATCGCGTCGCTCACGTGCTGGCCCTTCAGCCCATGTTCCGGAACTGTAAGAAGAAGCGGACGCCCATAGAGCAGCGTATCGAACAGGTCACGGGGATGGAGAAGATTGGATTTTACGACGCGGCCGAAACCTACGACCTACTGGTGGATCAAGTTAAGAAGCGCGTCGCGGAAGCCGGGCATGAAGTCGCTGACCTGACCAAAATCTTCGATGAATCGCGGGAGTGGGTCTTTACCGACTGGTGCCATTTGACCAATGGGGCCAACTATATCATTGCGAAGGAACTGGTCAATCAGGTGAAGACAAGGGTTTTCAACCTGCCGTTGCTACCCGACGATCCTCTAAAGAAGCCCTATGATTCCTATTTCACGGATTACGCGCATCAGGCACGCGTTGCAGCCGGAGGAAAGGTCCTGGAGCAAAGCGCGCGAATAATCGAAGGGCATCCCGGAGCCGAACCCCTCACCGTAGACCCCAAGCAGATGGGCGAGGGCGGGATCATGATGGTGCTCGGGGATCTGGTGCCCGTTTCGCGGTTCCGTATCGTGTGGGGGAGCAAGGACGCCGTGCCCCAGGCATGGCGCGTCGACCTTTCCGAAGACGGATCAAACTGGAAAACCTGGTTTAAGATTTCACAGACTCGTCCGGACGGTTTCGATCAATGGCCCGGCTTCGAGTACTACGCCCCCAATGAGACCCCCGCCCGGTATATGCGGTATGTCCAGGAGGGGGAATGGGCCGGTAGGGACGCTTCGTTGAGGCAGATGAGCCTGTTCCGTTGATTTCCCGGTAACCATTCACTTACGGGCGGGAAATTCCAATCTCACCGTGGCGCAGGCTTTCTAGCCTGCGAATTTTCTTAGTGCGATCTCGGCAGGCCGGCAAGCCTGCCCCACAAGAGTGAATGGTTACGATTTCCAGCGCGAAAACCATTGTCCCGGAGAACGAAATAGGTTATACAGAGAAATTCAGTATCGCATGACAGCCTAATGCGCCCGATGCTGATCGGCGCATCCCGGAGTATGATGATGCCCAAGCTGAAGTCCAAGAGAGCGGCCGCAAAGCGGTTCACGTTGCTTAAGAGCGGTAAGGTTAAACGGAAAAAAGCCTATCACAGCCACATCCTTACCAGTAAATCCACCAAACGCAAAAGGAACCTGCGTAAGGGAACGTACATCCACGGCAACGATGCGAAGCGCGTCCGCGCTATGCTGGCTTGCTGATACGGCGATCCGCGGAGGCATGTCACGTTGTTCTCGACCCAAGCATGAGAATGGAACAACCGCTGATGGCGTTCTGTAAGGAAGAGACCTTCGCATTGCCGAGCATCCTCGCTTCAAGCCGTCGGTTGCGGTGGGAGCGGTCGCAGTACGATTGAAAGAATCGGTATTTTTTATACATATAAGGAGTAGTTGAATGCCCAGAGTACGATGTGCTCCCGCAAGCCGGGCAAGGCGTAGGAAGATCCTTAAGATGGCGAAAGGATACGTGGGCGGGCGCAGCAGGACCCTCAAGATGGCCAAGGAAACCGTAGAAAGGGCGCTTTGCTACGCGTATCGCGATAGAAGGGTCCGCAAGAGAGAGTTTCGGCGTCTTTGGATAGTGAGAATCAACGCGGCGTGCCGTGCCAACGGGCTTCGTTACGGTCGGTTCGTGGAAGGGCTGAAGAAGGCCGGTATTGCGCTGGATCGAAAGGTACTCTCCGACCTGGCCACCTTGAGACCCGATGCCTTCGGCGAAATCACTCGGGCCGCGGCCTCGGCGTTGAACTGATCGGACGAGCGTTTCCGCAGTCCGGCAGCGAAGTGTTTCAACCCAACGGCCTCGCCGCGGAACGATTTGAGCTTTAGGGTATAGTACGCCTCACGACCGATGCCGATCTTCTTTTAGGGCAAAGGCTGTAGGAGCGGTCCCGGCGGGATCGCTCCTTTTCGTGTTTGTGAGGCGTTAGAGGGCTGTGGCTTTACGCCGTAGGCCCGACAACCGCCCTCTGAATTTAGGGCCGACATGACGGGATTCCCGCCGCCTTCTAACTGATACATGGTGAAATCATGGAAGACCGACTCATAAAACTCAGGGACGACACCATCGCCCTGATCGCCGGGATCGAAGACGAAAGAGGGCTATCCGACACGCGCACAAGGGTCCTCGGACGAAAAGGTGAATTGACCCTACTGTTGCGGAGCCTCAAAGACCTTCCCCCTGAAACGCGCACCATATTGGGTAAGCGCGCCAACGAAATAAAAGCGGAACTGGAAGACGGTTTCGATAGGGCCGTCAAGTCCGTCCAGGACCGGTTGGAGAGAAAGCGCCTCGAATCCGAATTCGTCGACGTGACTCTCCCCGGCAGACGTCTTTCTCCGGGTAGCCGACACATACTCAGGAAGGTCACCGACGACTTGATTTCGGTATTCGCCGGTCTCGGCTTTCACCTGGCCGAAGGGCCGGAAGTGGAATTGGATTACTACAATTTCGAGGCCCTAAACCTTCCCAAGGATCACCCCGCACGGGACATGCAGGACACATTCTATTTTTCAGAGAACGTGCTCCTGCGAACGCATACCTCGCCGGTGCAGATACGCACCATGGAAAAACAAAAGCCGCCGGTGCGCGTCATTTGTCCGGGAAAAGTATATCGTCGTGACGCGGATATGACGCATTCGCCAATGTTCATGCAGATTGAGGGCCTTTGGGTGGATGAAGGAATTTCGTTCTCGGACCTCAAGGGCATTCTCGTGGCATTCGTTCACGAGTATTTCGGAACCGGGGTGGGGCTTCGCTTTAGGCCGAGCTTTTTTCCGTTCACCGAACCGTCCGCTGAAGTTGACATACAATGCGTCATTTGCGGCGGGTCCGGCTGTCGCACATGTTCAAACACGGGTTGGCTGGAGATCCTCGGTTCGGGCATGGTGGACCCCGCGTTGTACCGGTTCGTGGACTATGACGCGGAAAAGTACACCGGGTTCGCCTTCGGCATGGGGGTCGAACGCGTGGCCATGCTGAAGTACGGCATCCCGGACATACGGACTTTCTACGAAAACGATATACGCTTCCTCCAACAGTTCTAGCGAAGGACCGGACACGCGTCCGACGCTCTCCGGCGCCGGCGGATCGACTATGAGACGAAGGGGTTGGTGAAATGCTCGTCAGCTTACACTGGCTAAAAGAGTTCGTGGATATAGATGCATCAGCGGAGGAAATTGCCGACCTGCTCACCATGGGTGGCATTGAAGTCGAAGGAATCAACCACGTTGGTCAGGGCCTGGATGCCGTATATACGGCGCGGATTGAAGAGATCCGTCCCCATCCGGCTTCGGATAAGCTCAATCTGGTGCGTATAAACATCGGGGATCGTGAAGAAACCGTGGTCTGCGGGGCCCGCAATACTCGGGTCGGCCAAATAGTGCCCTACGCGCCGCCTGGGGCCAAATTGCCCTCGGGCCTCGAAGTAACGGCCAGAGAAGTGAGAGGGGTGGCCTCACCCGGCATGATCATCTCCGAAAAAGAAATAGGCCTGGGTGAAGACCATTCCGGCGTCTTGGTCCTCGAAGACTCTACTCCCGTGGGAGTCTCCTTCACAAAGGCGTTTCCCTTTGCGGAGGATTATATTCTCGAGACATCCGTCACCCCCAACCGAGGCGATTGTTTGAGTATTCTCGGGACGGCCAGGGAAGTCGCCGCGTTGTCCGGTCGGAAAGGGCATATGCCCTCCGT
>JAZDOF010000175.1:0-2522 GCA_043799015.1 Pseudomonadota bacterium
AAATAACCACATGATATCATCGAGATTGGACCGTTATCTTGACGCCTATGGGATAAACCCCGCTTACGTTACCTTGGTTCCGCCGGGCCGGCTTTGCCGCGAATTCAAGGAGCGTCACCATAGTGCGACCTCGGCAAGCCGGAAAGCCTGCCCCACAAGAGTGAACGGTGGTTTCCCTCTTCGGATGTCCCTCTATTTTTTCTTCTTATTTGAGGAATGTATGTTGAACGTGTACGAAGCCACGGCCTCGGCACCTTGCTCGTCACGACCGAGCACCTCCACTTCAAAGGCCCCGGAGGTCTCGTTGGTGATTCGCCACTTAATGGTCCCGTCCGCATCAATGGTCATGCCCTCGGGCGATTTGTGGAGCGTCAGCGTTACCGGGCTTCCTTCCGGGTCCGTGGCCTTTATCTTCGCCGTATACATTAAACCATCGAGCTTTTGGCTCGTGAGCTTGAGGTCCGGCGCGGAATTCTGGCATTCGGCGTCCAGCACGGCCGGACTTCCCGAGTTGCCGTACGCGTCGTACGGAACCACCTCGGCCCGTATCTTGTCCCCGATCTTCATGGTTTGTTCAAGAACGACAGACGGACCGACTCCGTCGAAATCCGTGACGCCGACTTCTTCGCCGTTGATGAACCACTTCACCTCGGCCCTTATGGCATTGCCGCCCAATCTGATCCGAAGCTTAACCGGCGCGCCCGAGCGGGGAGGGGACGGTTCAAACGACGCGGCGGCGGTTACGGCGGGCCGACTTTCCTCCGACTCGTCCTGACCGATGCAAACAGCGGGGCATGAAACATACATCAGCACCGCAACGAGAACCGACAAGGCTTTCACCGCGTTAGTCATTCGTCACCTTTCCACCGAACTGGTCCGATATGCCGGCGACACCGCATAACCACCCGTGCCGCACAAGATGCGAGGCGCCGGTAACGACCCCAGCATCGCGTTTGATCAATGTTCCGGCCGTCGTCCCAACCTACGGCACCGTTCCTGGACGGCCATGGCCTAAGCGGCCCAGGTTGCACGCCGGAACCATGTACACTATACCATACCTTAGCACATTTTAGACGAAATAGTATCAACAATATTTGTCAACCCGTTGCTTTAATCTTTTATTATCTGTCCGCACCAGGAGGATGCCGGAGTCCGGGCCAAGGATCCCTATGGTGAGAAGAAGCCGCATTGCGGCACAATTCAAGCAACGCCGCCGTTCAGGGACCTCCGTAACCATTCACTTACGGGCTGGAAATTCCAATCTCAACGTGGTGCAGGCTTTCTAGCCTGCGAATTTTCTTAGTGCGATCTCGGCAGGCCGGAAAGCCTGCCCCACAAGAGTGAATGGTTACGGACCTCCGACCATTTTACAACGGTCCGCCGACCATATATGATACCGTTAGCGTTAAACCGATCGACCGAGCGGAACCTCGTTGTCTCCCGCCATATCGCAGGATGTGGGGCGGATGAGGACATCACAAAACGAAACGGACTTCGCCGACGAAAACTGTAAGCGTTCACCTCGATCTCTTATTGGAGGAAGAAGCAAGGCTCAAGTCCAACCCTCCCCATCCCCCGTCCCCTCACCCAAAGATGGGGAAGGAGGGATCCGGAGACCCCTCTCCGTACGTGGAGATGGAGTTGGGGGTGAGGCATCGACCGGACTCGGAGATCGGTTACCGGAAATTAGTACGGGTGTTTTCAAGCCCCGCCCCCTTTTTTTCCGTTTCGCAGACGAGTGGACGACCCACGGGAAAACGTCTATGGAAAACCAACCGTGGCCCGTCCTGCCGGAGGATAGTCATGCCCAAACCCTACTACGCTCTCAAGCTGTACGGCCACACCGGCACGGACCACGACGTTTTCGTAAGGAAGCTGGCGGCCGCCTTGGGTGTGTCGGAAGACCAGGCCGACCGAGTGGTCAAGAACGTTCCCGTGGTTCTCAGGGAAGGTCTGGATAAGCAGACCGCGGAAAAACTCAAGAACGACCTCGTCTCAATAAATGCGCTGTGCATTATCGAAGGGTTCGGTGATGAGCCGGAGCCGGCGAAGCCCGATAAAGCGCCGGAAAAGGACCAGGTCAAGGGGTTCGACGGGGCCCCGGTCATCAAGGACTCGGAGGCGACCCACTCGACCATCAAGTTCTTTTTGGTGCTGGGACTAATCGCCGCCCTTCCCATAGTGCTGATGAGTTCTTACTTCGTGTCCTATTCGCACAAGGATACCCGCGGTCATTACGGATCGGGCGACGAGGCGGCAACCAGGTACGTGAAGCCGGGTGCGGCCTCGTCCCAAGAAGACGTACATGCTCTGGCCCGAGAAATCCAATCCACTGAGGAAGCCGTCAGTGAGCAGGAATTCCAACTCGAGAGTAGGCGGACCGATATTGTGTCTCAATATCATTCAGGAAATTACGATGAGGAGTCCGTGCGCGTGCAGAGGGACGAGCTTAATCTGATCAACGAAGACTTGAAGAAAAAGCGGGCGCATCTGAAAGATCTTAAAACGAGACTTGAGGCAAT
>JAZDOF010000181.1:0-3998 GCA_043799015.1 Pseudomonadota bacterium
AAAAAAATTGATAAACAGGATCATAGGTTCCCAAGGTTAAACGACTACATCATTATATCCGGTTCGAGTTAAGCTTTCAAGGTAGCGCGTCCGGTCTCGCCCATGTCCCGCACCTATTTGGCGTTTCGGGGTCGTTCAGGGCCCGCGGCCGCGGGGTTGCGTCCAAGTGTCCGGATAGCCCGGCAGCCCGTGGGCCCGCGCTGATCCGGCTCCTTCCCTCGGTGAGTAACCATTCACTCTTGTGGGGCAGGCTGGAAAGCCTGCCCTACGTTGAGATTGGAATTTCCCGCCCGTAAGTGAAGGGTTACCTCGGTGACGTGATCCCTATGGTATTGCGCATAATCGTTTTTTTCCTTATGCTCGTACCGGAGTATTACTACAATGCCGTTAGGGAGGGACCATGCCTGAGAAACCATCTCCATCCGAAATCCTTATGCGCAAGTTCGAGCCGGTCACCGACTGGAAGCCGGTTGAACCCCCCGGATCAGAGCTCGAGGGACTTATCGCCACAATCGCCAGGGAAGCCCTTGGACAAGTACAAAGCGCGGCGGCAAACATCGAGAAACACCTCGAACCGGTCGCCGGGGCAATAGAAGCAACCGTTTCCGAATGGTCGGGAGACGCCAGGGCTTCGTTGTCGAGGACGCTGGGAATGCTGGCCGATAGGATTAAGCCCAAGGACTAGCGGAAAGACCCGTTATAATGAGTTTGCATTCCCCGTATCGTGGAGCCGAACACAAGTGCGACCGCCGGTCGCACTTACGAAGCCGTTCACAAACCGAGGAACGGCTGGAAGGTATGCATGAATCGCTCTACAGGGGGTCCGCTTCACGAAGGCTTTGACGTGGGTCCGCCGGCTTCCGGACGGTTGTATGGACGGGGCAGTGCCTCGGAGATGAAGCCACCCCCAAAATTTACGATGGACGAGGCGCGTGCATGAGGACCGCTCCGGCCGCACGCGCTGTCTTCTTCCCAAGCCGTGCTCTGGAGCCGATATGAATCCCGAATCTACGGATCAGCAAAGCATCGGGGCTAAACCGCAGCCGCCCGGCGCTGACCGGATCAGGCGGGAGCTGATCAAGCGCCTGTTCTTTCAATCAAGAGCGGGCGTCTTTGGTGCTCAGATCGGCGCCGTTTTGTTGGTAATCGCTTTGTGGAACTCGACGCCCTCGGCCTACCTTTTATCTTGGCTTGCGGGCTACCTGGTTATTCAAATACCTCGGAACGGGCTCTTGGGATCCTTCGGCCGTGCGGACGGAGCCGGCGCCGCGGCCGTGGATGCATGGGCCTCACGCTTCTGCGCCTTGACCGTCGTCTCGGGCCTATTTTGGGGATTGGCCGGCTTTTTGTTCTTTCCCGGATCATCGGTGCATCAATTCCTCTTGGCGCTGTTCGTCGCGGGGATCGCGTCCGCCGCAGCGGTGGCCTACGCTCCGCTTACCCAGTGCTATATGCCCACGGTAATCGCCGAACTCTTGCCGTTGGCGTGTGCGTGCTTCAAGGAAGGCGGCTCGCCGCACATCATGATGGGTACTGCAATAGTCATCTACATGGTCGTGCTGATAATCACCGGCAGCCATGTGCGCAGGGTTGACCACTCCGCCATACGCCTGATGCTGGAAAACCAGGACCTCGTTGGACACTTGCAGCTTCAAAACGAAAAGGTGGAGCGCCTCAACGAGGTGCTCAGGACTGAGATAGAGCAACGCATTGGGACCGAGCAGATCATCCGGCGGGCACGTGAAGATCTGGAAACGAACGTTGAAGAACGCACTGCGGAACTGACTATTACCAATGAAATGCTCGTCAAGGAAATAGCCGAACGTCGACGAACCGAACAAGCTCTCCGTCGGTCGGAGGAAAAATACCGCATAGTGGTTGAAAATGCCCATGAAATGATCCTCGTGGTTCAAGACTCCAGGATCGTCTTCCTCAATTCCAGAGCGGTCGAATACCTTGAACCGGGCAAGAGGGAATTCGACATCGCTGCGGTGCTGGCGCGCGTTCATCCCGACGATGCGGACATGGTTACGCGTCGCTATTCGGATCGTTTGTCCGGACATGCGGTCACCCGGTCCTATTCCTTGCGAATGCTGGACGAACAGGGTGAAGTATGGTGGATCGACGTCAACGACGTGGCCGTAGTATGGGCGGGTGAGCCGGCTCTGCTGGTTTTTGCAACCGACGTCAGCGACCGTAAGAGGGCCGAATTGGAGTTGCTGAAGGCACGGGAAGGGCTTGAGCAGCGCGTCGCCGAGCGAACCCACCAATTAAGTAGGATCAACGACGATCTGGTCTTCGAAATAAGCGAGCGTCGCCGGGCCGAAGAACGCTTGAGCGCCGGCGAAGCCAGATATCGTGCCCTCTTGGGGGCCGTTCCCGATCCGGTGATCGTGTACGATCCCGAGGGGCGCGTGAATTATGTAAACGAAACATTTACGGAAACCTACGGCTGGCATGCGGAAGAGGTTCTCGGGACCATTCTCGATTTTGTTCCCGACGACGAACTGGAAAAAACGAAGAACGCGTGGTCCCAAGCGGTCAAGGGCCTTCAATCCACATTTGAAACGCGCCGCCTCACAAAATGGGGGACTGTACTGGACGTGCAGATCCGAACCGCGATTCTCCGGCAGGAAAACGGGACCCATTTCAGCGGCATCTGCATACACAGGGACGTGACGGCCCAACGTCGCGCCCAGGACGACCTTCGGCGAAGCGAACGTAAGCTTAGGTCGCTGTTTGACGGTGCAACCGAAGTAATCCAAATACTTGACTCAAGTGGAATCATACTTCAGACCAATCCGGCTTCCGTAATTCTAACCGGTTACGGTGAAGAAGATTTTGTCGGTCGAAACATCAGCGATTTCCTGACACCGGACTCCGGAAAGGCATTTTTCGCGAAGCTGCCCATGCTTCTGGCCACGGGGCAATGTCGCCACGAAATGGATCTTGTGTGCAAGGACGGTAGGACGATCAGGTTGGATTGCTCGGCATCGACCATCAGGGACTCACCCGATGACGTGGTCTCGGTCGTCGTTTTTCAGAGAGACGTAACGGAAAAGATGCGAGCCCTCATGGCCGCGGAACAGGCCGCCAACGACCTTAAGCAGGCGCTCAGGATATCCAGAGAGCTGCGGATCGAATCGGAGAAGGCCAATCGAGCGAAAAGCGAGTTCCTGGCCAATATGAGCCACGAGCTTCGCACTCCGCTCAATTCCATCATTGGGTTTTCCGAAATCCTGGAGGACCGGCTCTTCGGACCTCTCAACGATAAACAGGTACGTTACGTCCGACACGTGCTCGCCAGCGGTCGGCACCTGCTTCAACTCATCAACGACATCCTTGATCTGGCAAAGGTTGAATCCGGCAAGATGGAGCTATGGCTGGAACCGGTTAGAATAGCTCAAATGCTGACCAACAGCCTTGCCATGATACGGGAGAAGGCCGCCAAGCGAAGCCTCGGCGTCGACATTCGCATTGATGAGAGTCTCGAAGCCATTGAGGTCCAAGCTGATGAGGTTAAGCTGAAGCAGATCATGTTCAATCTTCTCTCCAATGCGATAAAGTTTACCCCCGAGGGTGGCCGCATACTGGTGGAAGCCCGGCAGGGCGACGGCGAGATTACCGTAACGGTAAGCGACACCGGGGTGGGACTCCTCTCTGAAGATCTGGACCGCATCTTTAACGCTTTCGAGCAGGTTGACTCCTCGTATTCGAGACGACAGGAAGGCACGGGGCTGGGCCTGGCCCTTACCAAGAGGATGGTGGAACTCCACAAAGGGACCGTCGTCGGCGAGAGCGACGGACCCGGCAGCGGAAGCCGGTTCACGTTCACCATACCGCTGAAATTGGGGGAACAGGCGAGAATCGGCATCGAGGTCGGGCCTCGCCCCAAAGCCTACGAGAGACTTCCGGCCATATCCGATTTGGCTTTGGAGCCGGATGATTCCTCGGTCGGGATCCAATCCGCCGGCCTCTATGACGATCTCACCGGCCTG
>JAZDOF010000211.1:0-2429 GCA_043799015.1 Pseudomonadota bacterium
ACCGCGTGAGTCCCTGCTTACGACTTCTTTGAACCCTCCACGCTTTGCTAGGGCTGTGTAAACGTTTTCCGTGAGAGCGTCCTTAAGAAAACCGAACACGTCGAAGAACGTCGACTTCCCACTGCCGTTCGCGCCTACCAAGACGCTCATTTGTGGGATGTCTTTCAGTTCGGCATGCCTAAACACTCTGTAATTATCGATGCTGATGGACTCGATATGCATGTGTCCGCCTTGGGCACAGGTTGGGGTATGGAGTGATGCTCCGGCAAGCTATCGTCACGAGGCTCGCCATACCTGAAACCCGACAATTGGTCAGCGTGTTGGGATTCCCGTCTATGCAGAAAAATGGTTCCATCCGGACGGAGTCAACGGCAGCGAACTACCGTCCCTCCTTTCCAATATCACATGCGGACCCTCGGTCAAACGGCCTATAGGCCATAGCGAAATGCCGGCATTCTCGGCTCGCTTGAATAGGTCTGCGGCCATATCAGGGTTGACGGTCGCGAGCAGCACATAGTCCTCGCCTCCATTCATGGCCAGATGGAGCGGGTCGGCGATCGAAGCCGCCGCGATAATCTCCTCCGAAATGGGGACCCGGTCCTCAACAACAACGGCCCCCAGTCCCGATTGGCGGCAAATGTGCCACAGGTCCGAAGAAAGCCCGTCCGATACGTCAATGGCCGCGGTGCATGCGGCGGAAGACGCGAGAAATCGACCGGCCCGGATGTGTGGCATGGGGGATAGGTGGGCCCGTACAAGTATTTCCCTTGCCTCGGGGCTCAAGCCTGGGGCCGCTGCACCCGAAAGCAGCAGGAGACCCGCGGCCGAATCCCCCACACGGCCGGTCAGTACGATAAGATCTCCCACCCTTGCCGTGTTGCGCAGAAGCAGTTCCGAGGGGAGAACCTTTCCGGTCACCGTGACGCTGATCATCAAGTCCTGCATGGAAGCGCTGGTATCGCCGCCGAGAAGGTTTACGTTCCAGGTCCGTGCGAGATCCGTCATACCTTCATAGAATGCGTCCAACCACTCGACTCCGACCCGCTCAGGTACCGCAAGACCTATCCATGCGTCGAGGGGAGTGCCGCCGCACGCGGCAATATCGGACAGATTCACGGCCAACGACTTGGCTCCGAGCATTTCGGGGGGAGTGGAGCTCAGTAAGAAATGAATCCGCTCCACGAGTAGATCGGTGGTCACCAGGAGGTAACTTCCATCATCTGTTGAGATGACGGCACAATCGTCCCCGATGCCTTTCACTACGCCATGCCGACGAATGCCGCACAGGGAGGCTACGCGTTCGATGAACCCGAATTCACCGATGTCTCTGAGCTTCATGACCGCTCCTGTTTAGGCCGCGGTCCGCGCCTTCTTTCCCGCGGACGCTTCTGAAACCAAGAGCCGCGTTGATTCTTCGGGGTCGTCGGAAGAGACGATCGCCGACACCACGGCCACGAAGTCGGCTCCCGTATTAGTGATTACTCCGGCGTTGCCGGCATGAATCCCGCCGATGGCGCATAGGGGCTTATCGGTCATTGATCGGGCGTGGGCCAGTCCGGTCAAGCCCCACGGCTTGGTTATATCCTCTTTGGTGGCCGTGTGGAACAGAGGGCTGATCGCCAAGTAATCGGCAAGTTCGGCCGACTCCTCAGTAATGTGGGAAGCCTTATTAACCGATAATCCGATAATCTTGGCAGGACCCAGGAGTCGTCGAGCCACATCGACGGGCATATCGGAGCGTCCCAGATGGACCCCGTCCGCATCCAACGCAAGCGCCACATCGATCCTGTCGTTGATGATGAGGGGGATATCGCGGGCACGAAGAAAGTCCTTGATCTTTATGCCTTCTTCCAAGAACCTCCGGGTATCCAAGCCTTTTTCCCGCAACTGGACGACGGAAACCCCGCCTTCCACTGCCCTTTCCACTATGTCCTGAGTGGTGCGACCTTTGGAAAGCCCGCGATCCGTGACCAAGCATACACTCCATGATGAGGGATCTTTCATGCGGGGGTTATCCTGGCCTTGGCCGCGAGCTCTTCCGGTGTGATTCGATACATTGCATCGAGCACCTGCACCCAGAAGCTGCCCGGCGCGTCGGCAAGTTCGGCTGCCCGTTCCGCGGCCAGCTTGAAAAACGCCAATGCAGAGACCGAGGCAGCCATAGGATCGGGTTCAACCGAAAGAAACGCCGCAATGATAACGCTTGCCGCGCACCCCGTACCGGTCACGGATTTCATGAGCGGATGCCCGCCGGATACGATGAGAGCCGTTCGACCATCGGTAACCAAGTCGTTTTCACCCGTAACCGCAATGGTACAACCCAGGGAGGAAGCTATGCTCTTGGCCGCCGCTCCGGCCTGATCCACCGTATGGACTGAATCCACTCCTCTCGTGAAACCGCCTTCCGCGGAAAGTGATAGTATTTCCGA
>JAZDOF010000223.1:0-6122 GCA_043799015.1 Pseudomonadota bacterium
GTCCAGGCAGAATCCCTAATGTATCGCAAGAGAGTTGGGGTTCAACATGAGACCGGCCAAGGCGGTCGTGGGACTTCACGGGGTTTGGGGGCCGCATGAAAGCGCATTTCTTTGAGCATCTCCTCGTCAGGTGGGCTTTCAAACAAAAAAGTCCTAAAGCAGGTAGTCGACGGCTCTTTTCCACACTTTACTCAAGGAGGAGGAACAAGACGCATGGGATTCAGGGAAGTAAAGGCGGCAGCCATAGAGATCATAGGCGACTTGAGGGAGATCGCGAACCGTTCGGTGCGCGACGCTGTCCGGCAACAGGATGGGTCTTTCGCACAAGACCTCCGGCAGTTGGAGGACAACATCCACAGTCAACGCTTCACCGTGGGCATTGTGGGAGTCTTCAATACCGGCAAATCCATGCTCCTCAATGCCATGTTGAAGCGTGACCTGCTCTCTTGCCACATATTGCCGGAGACCGCGGCCATAACCTCCTTGAGCTACAATGATGAGGATCGGGCCTCAATCCACTACTGGACCTTGGATGAGTGGAAGCAGATAGAGAACCAAGCCGGGACGGACTCCGAAGGCAACAGAGAACCGGAATTAGCGCGCATGGTCCGTGAGGCCAAGGAGGCCATGGGGGAGAGATTCGGCGAATTCATAACCCCGGAAGGCCGATGCGACCGGGACATTCCTCTTGACCGATTGGCCCGATATACCTCGGCCAACGCCAAGAACGGTCTCGCGCGACTGGTTCGGGAAGTTGATGTGGCCACCAATCTTGAATTCTGCAAGGACAACATCAACATAGTGGACACGCCGGGTCTTAACGACCCCATCCAACTCAGGGAATTGATCACTCTGGAAAAATTCCTACCGCGCTGCGATATGCTTATCCTCGTGCTGCCCGCGAGCCAGGCCTTTACCGCGTACGACAAACGCTTCATACGGACCCAATACCGCAAGGGGCGCATTCACCAACTGTTTGTCGTGGTCAATCAGATAGACCTTCGGGATTCCCCGGAAGAAATCAAAACCGTTGTCGATTGGGCCAAGGACCAGATTGAACGCACGTTTGAAGGCCTCGAACCGGAAGAATCCGGAACGACATCGAGGAAGTCGATCGAGATTTTTCCCATTTCCGCGAAGCAGTCGTTCTTGCAGCGAACGGGTCAGGGGGCCAAGGCGATATGGACCGATGAACAAAGCGGGGTGCCGGCCTTCGAGAACCGCTTGAGACGGTTCTTGTTCGAAGGTGAGCGTGCCGAGAAAATGCAGACCATCATTCAGGCGCGGTTGAAAACCATCGTCGAGGTCCAGCAAAGACAGTTGGAGGAACTGCTCGCAAACGTCGATACTCCGGTCGAGGAACTGGAAAAGGCCATCGAAGCCGCGGGTAACGAAGCCGAGATAGTGGAGGCCGAACTCCAGCGCGTGAATGATGAAATCCGAACCAGCTTGGATCACTTTGCCAAGCATTTCGACGCGTGCGCTACCGTACTGTCGAAGGAAATACCCCTCACCGCAGCCAAGATACAGGACAAGGCCTTGAAAAAGCTCAACTCCTTCCTGGAAAGCCACAGCATCGTGGAGGTATTGATGTACATCAAGGATTGGACAAGGGACGAGTTGGGCTCATTCGTTAACGACACGGCGCGGGATGAATTGGAAGCCGTCAGAACATCCTTCATAAAGGAAATCGAGAGGCTGGTTGAAGATACGATACAGGAACTCAGCCGGACCTATCAGCGTATGGCTCTCCGCATTGAAATCCGGATCCCCGATGTCGATCTCGCGTCGGTTGCCGCCGGTCTTGCCGCTGATTTTGCGATGCGGATCGCCGCGGGCTTCGTACTTCGGCGGTTGGCAATCGTTGGGTTGGCCGAGTTGTCCGCTGCAATTGCAGGGGTATTAGCCGGTCCCATCGGATGGGCAATCCTGGCCGTAGCTACCCTCTGGTCCGTTTTGACAGGGGGAGAAAAGCAGAAGGGCGAGATACGTGAGAAGATAATGTCTAACCTGGCCGAACATATCCGAGGGGCTTTGGACAAAGTGGTCGAAGAGGTGCAACCCACTCTGCATGAGACTCGAAGCGACCTCGCCGCCCAACTTGAGGAGGCCGCTCAAGGCCCGGCGAAGGATATAGAACGGGAATTGAACGAGCGTATGGCCGGGCTGGAGAAGCTCCTGCACGACAAGAACGAAGCCGCTTTCGACGCCGAACAAAGGCGCTCCGCGCTCTTGAACGAGAAAAACTCATTCGCCGCGGCTATGCTGCGCATTGAGTCGTTGGCCGGCTAAAGGAGTATGAGCATGGTCACATGGAACGATTTGCGGATAGCTGCATTGGACATCGAGCGCATTCTGGAATCCGAGGAGGTCCGGGCTTCTTGGAAGAACCACGGCTTGTCCGAATTGGGCCCCAGGCCCACCCTGACGGTGTTCACCGGAGCATGGAACAGCGGTAAATCCACTTTGATCAACGGCCTGACCGATAGACCGGGGCTCTTGCCCACCGGACCGCTGCCCGTCACCACACTGGTGACGGAGATACGTCCGGGAGCCGTGGATGCGTTCTACCTCCAAATCGACGGCCGTCGTGAGGTCTTTGCATCGTCGGACCTACTCAATACGCGCATAGCGGGCTTGGACCCCGCTGCCCTGACGGAAAAAGACGTCGCACTGATTGAGCTTGCTGCAATGCCGTTCGACAACGCCGTCATGGTGGATACGCCGGGCACCAACGCTCCGTTGGAAATCCACGAAATACTGACGAATTCTTATGTCCCGCTCGCGGACGCGGTGGTCTATGTGTTTCAAGCCGGACTCGCGGGACAGGCCGACGACTTGCAGCGCCTCAAAAGGATCATGTTGCGCAACAAGCCGGAAAACGTGTTCGTGGTGCTCAACCGCATCGGCACTTTCAATGAAAAGGAACGTGACGAGTTGGGGAATTTCCTTCTGGAACGCCTTGGTCCGGACCGTGCCCCGGCCGGAATACATTTCACGGAGGCGGTGCTTACCGAGCGGGTGAACAAGGCGGACGCGGAGGCCTATGAAAGAGCCTTGAACGACGGCGGGATCGCCGAGCTAAGATCAACGCTGAAACGATATATCGACCATCAGGGAGATACCGCGGTCCGAAATACGATGGCACGGAATATCGTTCAACTCGCTCGTGAACAGGCGGAATTGTGGAAGGATGAACTCGGCGGGCTCGATAAGACCGAGGACGAGCTTCTTAAGCAACGGCAACTTAATGAAATGGATATCCAACGGTTCGATACGGACTTGGCAAGGGCCATCGCGGATGCTGCCGTGCAATTGAAGATCGACTCCGCAGACATGAGGCTTCGCCTCGACCACGGCATGGAGCGCTGCCGCGTGCATGCCGAAGAGTTGGTCGCGCGAATGCAGGACCCTTCATCCGACATGGAACGTGCGGCCCTGACCGCGTCCATCATGACCTTGCTCGACGAAGCGATTCACCCGGTTATGACTGAAGCGCAGGACTGCCTGAAGGAAAGGATGGCCGGTATTCCCGAGGCTCTGACCGTACCGGCCCTGCTTCAAGAGCGTTTCCAAATACCCGAAGCCGCTTCTTGGGACCTCACGCGATTTGTTGAAGGAAAACTGGAAGAGCTACAGCAGTACCTTGAACTGCTCATACCGTACTTGCAGCAAATGAAGCACGCCAACAGGCAATTCCTGGTCGACGGCATGCGCACCGTTCTGGCGCTCGCCAGGACCCATGTGGACAAACTCCGTCCGGTATTCGAAATGCTATCGACCACGATGCCCAGGGAAGACCCGAGGGAGGTCGTACGGCAGGCACTTTCGAACTACTTCATGAACGTATCCGGCAGAGTGGTTTCCGAGTTCGCACTCTGGTGGGACAAGGCATCCGAAGAGGTATTGGAGGTTGTGGAGCATGACCTGCAAAGAAGGATCCGCGAGGCCGCTCGACCTGTCCGGGATGCCCTGGAATGCGCCCGACAGGGCGGTGAAAAGGTTGCCGAAAGGAAACAAGCGTTGACCGACCTCATCGGTGAGATGGAACAACGGAGTGCAGGGATCGAAGGGGCATGATTGGGTTCAGGGATTGACGTTGTCACGGGGGGGGAGGCCCGATGCTGTTGACCAAAATGCGTGTCGGTAGGATGGATGCGGCAAGTCACCGAATTGTTGACGTTGGCTTAGTGAGCAACTTCTAAGACGCTGTGACGTATCTCGAACGAGGGCCCCAGCCCCAAAGCGGCGGCATGTATACGTGCGCCCATTAGGGGCGCCCCGATGGTGATCCAAGAATCTTTCAGCCCGGTAAACGTAACCGCATTTAGGCATGAATCACTTAGGAGCCTCACATGCCCCTCTCACCCGTGGACCATGCCCGCAAACGGCTCTCGGAAGCCGTCAGGCTGCTTGAGGGCTTCCCCGACCTGGTTCGTACGCTTGAAGAAATCCGTGAACGGCTCGCCAGGACTCTGCTTGTGGCAGTGGTGGGGGAATACAACTCCGGCAAGTCCACCTTTCTCAATGCCGTAATGGGCCGCCGAGTCCTGCCGACAGGAGCGCTTCCAACGACGGCATGCGTGAATTACATCAAGCATGGAAAGGTTCCTTCAGTAACGATCTATTACAGGGACGGGACCGATGAGCCGATTGATCCGCAAAAATTTGAGGAACTGACCGCCCATGATCACAAGGACCCGGCACAAGCGGTCCGGCTTCGACTCATCCACCACATGGACGTGTTCGATGAAGCAGCGATACTGGAACACGTGGTATTCGCGGATACACCAGGACTCAATGCCCCCACCGAGGCGGATCGGGAAATCACGGAGACCCTGCTGGAGGAGTCGGACGCTATTCTGTGGTTGACCTCAGCTCGGCAGGTGCTTTCCGGGACGGAAGTGGGCGTGCTCAAGAAATACGGCAAACGATACAGGGGCAAGTCCATTTGCATCATCTCCCAAACCGATACGGTGGGAGACGACGCGGAAATCGCTCTCCTTAAACAACATGCGGGCGAGACGCTGGGAGGGTATTTTCTCGACATAGTTCCGCTATCGGCTCGCAGGGCCCTTGATGGGCGAACCGAAGAGCTGTCGCCCTTCTTCAATTCGTTTTGGCATCACATTGTTCCTCGCGCTCAGGAATTCGTAGTCGAAAACGGGATACTCGACGCGAGTCGCGCGATCGAAGAGACAACCGAGGACTTGGACGCGGAACGGACTCGACTGATCGCTGCACGATCCCGTATTGCCGATGCCGAGAGTAAGGCCGTTGAAGCGGTGCGCAGGTTCCTTACGACTCTTGATCGCACCATTGAAGACATGAGGAAGGAATCGCGGCGCATTCGTGACGCCCTAGCTGACGAGGTCTTCCAAAACCGACTTACGACGTGGACCGACAAGATTTCTTTTACTAAAACCATTGAAGGCGTTTTTGTAGACGACCAAGTGGTTGCCCATCGGGAAGTACTCCGGTGGACCATCCCGCTGGGGGCTGTTATGCCCCTGGATGTATTGACGAAACGTAAGTTCAAGGATGCCGTTTCAATATCTCGGAACGCCTGCCATGCTCATCTTGCGGACGCGGGCGAGATGCTGGGAACGATCAACACGAAGATCCTGTCGGATAACCGCGATATCCCCGGTGGGGCGCTCGTTGTCGACACCGCTCCCCGAACGGCTTTCGCGCGACGAGATATCGAGACGTTCTTCGACTCGATCGTATCGTATTTCGACGGGGCCATGGACCATGCAGGCATGGGCAGGTTCAGAGACCAACTCCATTCCGAAAGATCCATCGAAAGACCGACCCGAGTCGCCATCGCGGAATTAATCGATCGTTTCGTGCCCCTGGAGCGCATTCACGGCAGACTTGGGGAGCTAGGCAAACTGCATCAAGCTGTACGAGAATCACTGTGTCGCGTTTACCCGGCCCTTCTCTCCGAGATCGACGAGCGCATTGCCGTACGTACGGGGAAGATCAGCCGCCTGAATTCGGCTAAGGATGCTATTGCAGCGGATCGGGAATGACGGCGGCCTGTGCATGACGTCACGGCAAGTGGGCGTTCTTCTCGGTGCCGGCAACACGTACAGCGGCTGCCGAAATTAATGTCCGTT
>JAZDOF010000227.1:0-4663 GCA_043799015.1 Pseudomonadota bacterium
GGCGTGTCCCAAAAAGCAAAGAACCCCCAGCCCACCGTCCAGGCCAAGCCCCGATCTCCCGTAGTCCGCGTCGGCGACCGTACGCATGCGGGAAGCGGTTCGCCTCAATCCTAGATGAATCCTCATCGGTTAGAGAAGCAGGCACTTCGTCAAAAACGCGCATCCGCCACCGAGTGAAGGATAGGGCTTTTCGGACTTCGATTCCAGGCCTTGCCCGCCTTCCGGAAACTCTAGTCTCCTACTTTGTCTTCGTCACAGTGGGGCAGTAGAAAGAGAAAATTGATGGATCGGTCCGGGTCGGTTTCGCACCAAATCTTCCCGCCGTGGGCCTCAATGATTCGCCGGATGTTGTAAAGCCCCAGGCCCGTTCCACGCTTATCGCGCGTGTTATCGTCGGCGGCTCGGTAGAATTTTCGGAAGATAATCTCCGTCATGTCGAGCGGAACCCCGGGGCCGGCGTTCCACACATTGAACAAGTGCCCATCCTTGGTGTCCGCAACTCCGTAGGCTATCTTTCCGCCCGGACTGCGATACTTCAACGCGTTGCCGAACAGGTTGCGAAAAACTATCTCCAGCAACTTCGGATCACCGTAGACTTTTACGGCTCCCACTCCGCCCATACTGGTGTCATAGCTCTGAAAGGAATCCGGGTAACGCTCCTTGAGACCGAGCATGGCGGGAAGAACAACCTCTTCATATACGTTGTCGATGAGCTGCTTTCGAACTTGGAACTCTCCCTGTTCCAACTCCGCCATGACTAGAAAATCCTGAGTCATTGCCTCCAAGAAAGTCGAGTGATGGTAGACGATACCCAATTGCTCGATCTTGTGATTGTCCGTCTCCCTGTCCATCAGTCTACGAACAAATCCGCCTATGACCAGAAGGGAGTTCTTGAATTCGTGGTTGATGAAGTGGATCGTTTCCCGGTAGTTGTGATTGAGGTTCTCCAGCTCCCTGATCATGGCCGCTTCGAGACTGTGGTCCTTGCTCACGCCGACCGTTCCCAGCACGTTGCCTTCAGCATCCCGCAGCACCGACAATGTGAGGGTAATGTCAAGAAGCTCGCCGGACTTGGTACGAAGCCTGGTTTCATAGTTCGTAACGCCTTCGTTCAGGGTCATTTGCCGCAGGATCGCATCCCGGTCTTCAGCGCGTTCCCAAAGGTCCGCAACCTTGCGACCCAGCATCTCTTCAGCGCAATATCCGAGTATTCGCTCGGCACCGCGATTGAACTCGACAATTCGCGCGTCGAGATCCGTAGTAATGATTATATCATCCGAAGAACGAAGTATTCCCTCAAGATAACTTGTTTTCCTCGCCAATGCGTCAGTCCTGGCCCACATTTCTTTGGTTAGGTTTGCGGATAGCCTTCGATACTTCTCTTCAGATCGCGCTAGGGATTCCATGTGGTCCTGCGCCTCCAGGGCCAACCCGACGGTAAGAGCGGCCTCGAAAAGGAAATCCATATCAATTAGCCCTCGATCGTCTTCGTCGGAAAGAATCAAACGGATCCTGCCACGCGGAACTTCCTTTACGCGGATCTCCGCTTCCACCGATAAGCCCGCCTCATCGGGTTTGGGATTTCCGAAAAGCCGATCATCCAGCTCCATCCAAACGAAACACCGATCAGATAGGCCGAGTGAATCTCTTATGATTAAAGGGACATCGGTAAGGCCGTCGAGCGACGTGACCGTGCCGAGCAAGCATACGGCAACACGATACAATCCGCGCTCTCTGGGGAAATTACCGGTTTGGTTCGAAAAATGTCGAAACAATTCCTGTTCGTTCACTTAGCCTACCGATCAAATAAAGATCATCCTTGCTCGGCCGTTGGGCTTGGGACCGACGGGTTCGAGCGGCGCCCGCCGGGAGTTGATTAGAGATGCTACGTTTGCATGAAACGCCCCACAATAATATTACGTTTATCCTTAATGTGCCACTCTTTTCTTTGAATCCGGTGCGATCGACCAATCACAGGCGTTTTCGCTGCCGGTATCACTCGTGAACCCATGTTTCCCACAAGGCGCCTTGCCGCCTGACTGGGGGATTTTGAGTCGAGCCGAATTACGGCCTTGGGGTTCAACCCAAGAAAAGCAGGAGTGACCGGCTGCAAAGCGTTCAATCGCTCCGTTCCTTCACTTAGCGTAGTTTACCCGCCAAGTCAACCACTTATCCTCTTGGTCAGCGGATCTGGTAACGTTTGCCTTTGGAATCGGGCAGTGCTAAAATCAATCTCTATTCCGCGTCGGGTGCGGGGTTAGGTTCCGCCTGGTTCGGATCGATCGTTACGAACGTAGCGCAAGGCGGACCACAGAAACCTAGAATGGGAGATAATAGCATGAAAGGCATCGTGCTGGCGGGTGGGATTGGGAGTCGTTTGTTCCCCTTGACCAAGATTACGAACAAACACCTGCTCCCCGTTTACGATAGACCTATGATAACCTTTCCCATCGAATGCCTGGTAAAGGCGGGAATCAAAGACGTATTGGTAGTGACCGGGGGCCGACACCCCGGCGATTTTCTCCGTCTGCTGGGCAACGGCAAAGAATACGGACTCGACAATATCAGCTATGCTTACCAAGAGGGAGAGGGAGGCATAGCAGCGGCACTCGCACTGGCGGAGAACCACGCCGCCTGCGGCCCCGTGTGTGTCGTGCTCGGAGACAACATCATCGAGTACAACATAAGAAAGGCCGTTGATGATTTTGCCGAACAGGGAGGCGGTGCAAAGATACTCCTAAAGAAGGTGGATGACCCCGAACGGTTCGGAGTGCCGGTTTTCGAGAACGGTCAGGTGGTACGCGTCGAGGAGAAGCCCAAACAACCTGCCTCGCAGTACGCTGTTATCGGTATATATATGTATGATTACGGAGTGTTTGACTATGTCAAGACCCTCAAGCCGTCGGGTCGAGGGGAGCTTGAAATCACCGATGTAAACAATTTGTATATTAACAACAACGCGATGACATGGTCCGAAATCGAAGGATGGTGGACCGATGCCGGCACGTTCGATTCGCTCCTGAAGGCCGCCACCCTGGTGGCGCGAGGCGGGGCGAACAAGGATTAGAACAGATGAGTCTCGGTAGTAAATTTAAGTTGCCGTCCTCCCAGCGTATAGAAGGGGTGCTTGTTCAACCGTTGCGCGTGATCCCCGACGAACGGGGTCGCCTTATGGAGATACTCAGGAGAGACGACCAATTTTTCGATGAATTCGGTCAAGTGTATCTTACCACCGTCTACCCTGGGGTGGTTAAGGCTTGGCATTACCACCGACACCAGCAGGATTCGTTTACGTGTGTCCGAGGTATGGTCAAGGTAGGCTTGTACGACGACCGGGAGGGCTCGCCTACAAGGGGCCTCGTCAATGAGTTCTTCGTGGGAGAGTACAACCCCTCTCTCGTGGTCATTCCCGCCGGAGTATATCATGGTTGGAAGTGCATTTCGGACTACGAGGCGTACGTGATCAATGTGCCATCCCGTCCGTACAATCGGGAAGACCCGGACGAATACCGAAAGGACCCCCATGGAGGCGAGATCCCTTACGACTGGGCAAGGAAGGATGGATAGGACAATGCACGTCGGAGACCGGAAGTCGGGACGACTTGTACCAAGCGGCGGCTTTGAATCGCCTGCGTATCGGATTTCTTAGGGGTGGAGCATGAAACTACTTGTCACCGGTGGTTGCGGGTTCATAGGCTCCAATTTTGTGCTCCACATGTTGGAATCGTACGTTGACTGCGAGATTATCAATCTTGATTTGCTGACCTATGCAGGGAACCTCGAGAACCTGATCGACGCCGAGCGGTTCGGTGCCCGTTACCGTTTCATAAAGGGCGATATAGGGGACAGGGATCTGGTCGCTTCCATCTTGACCGAGACGCCCGACGCGATAATCAACTTCGCGGCCGAGTCTCACGTGGACCGGTCCATAGTGGACTCATCCGAATTCGTTCGAACCAACGTTCTGGGAGTCCAGGTACTACTGGATGCCGCAAGGAAGCAAGGGATAGGCCGTTATCTTCAGGTCTCCACGGATGAAGTGTACGGCGCGTTGGGCCTGGGGGTCGGGGGGGCGTTCGGCGAATCCGATCCGCTTGCGCCGAATAGCCCTTACGCTGCTTCGAAAGCCGCTGCCGATTTGCTTGTACGCTCGTACCACAAAACCTACGGCATGGATGTGGTCATAACGCGTTGCTCCAATAATTACGGACCGTATCAATTCCCCGAAAAGCTCATTCCTCTCATGATAACCAACGCTCTCCAGGACCAGGAGCTCCCCGTTTACGGGGACGGCATGTATGTTCGCGACTGGATACACGTGACCGACCATTGCCGGGCGATTGATCTGGTGGTCCGGAAAGGCCGAGCCGGCGAGGTCTACAACATCGGAGCGGATAACGAACAGCCCAACGTAGAGATAGTGAAACGCGTTCTAGCCCGGCTGGACAAACCCTACAGCCTGGTACGCCATGTCAAGGACCGTCCCGGACACGACCGTCGCTACGCCGTGGATGCCGACAAGATCGGCAAAGAGCTGGGGTGGAAGCCTTCCGTGGTATTCGACGAGGGTCTCGATTCGGTGATAATGTGGTATATCGAGCATGAAGAGTGGTGGCGGCGCATCAAGAGCGGCGAGTACATGCGATTCTACCGACAATGGTAC
>JAZDOF010000249.1:0-5445 GCA_043799015.1 Pseudomonadota bacterium
CAATAGGGACCCCGACATCTCCGCATGAGGTACGGCCGGTCCTGAAACGGGTTGACGCCTCATGCAGCCAAGGTTTTCCGGAGACTTGCGGTGCAGGATTCGATCTCACTACTCGATCCATATTTGAAGATCGGTGCCGGCAGTTTTTTTATCGACTTGTTACATTATTGGAAGAATTCGCAACTCGGAGAATCCGTGAATCCCCCTGCGGAGAACGATATGGCGGTGGGTACTCGCACCGGTGCTCGCCACCGGGTATAATGTGTCATGATCTCAACTTACACATGGAAGGAGAAAGCGACATGCGGGTAATTACGGCAGCTCTCTTGAGTGGAATCATCGTCGGTCTTATGGGTGCGTCGGCTTTTGCCGATCAGGAGACGGATGTCGTCGCTCTGGTTGACAAGGCTGTTGAGTCGTTCAAGGAAAAGGGAACGGATTACACCTTCCGGCTCATCAACACTACAAGGGGGCCCTTCATGAAGGGGGAACTCTACGTCCTTGCGATGGACCTTGAAGGCAATATGCTCGCCCACGCAGCCAATAGGGACCTTGTCGGAAAGAATCAAACAGGATTCAAAGACGGCAAGGGCAACCTCATTTTTCCGGCCATGCGGGATGTCGCCACGTCCTCTGTCGGCAAAGGCTGGACGGAATACTGGTGGGTTCGTCACGGCGAGAAGGAGCCCACTTTGAAACGAACGTACATCAGACGCATCCCAGGGCTGGATGTGCTTGTGGGAGCGGGCTATTACGTAAAATAGCGGATCGGAACTGAAAATGCCGAGCCGCGCGGCTCAGAAGTCCCCGGCAGGCCGGTCCGGATCTCAGGCATCATTACGGGTGCCGAGAGGTGGTATTTTGTCCGTCCTCCCAATGCCTTGTCACGCTCTAAGGTAGGCTTGGGAACAGGGGAATCAAGTCTCGGCCTCCCAAGAAGAATCTGTTTACCACGGTTTTCGTCTTCGTGCCGAGTGTCGGCCGGCGACGGTGTTGAACCGCACAAATTCATAAGACCCCGGAGCAAAAATGCTCGAAATATCGAATCTCATGGTTTTTTTCGAGAACGCACTGGCACTGAACGATTTCAGTATGAAGGTCGAGGCCGGCAGGATAGTAGCGGTCATCGGCTCCAACAGTGCCGGTAAGACTACTCTTATGAATACCGTGTCCGGCCTCATTATCGACACCCAAATCAAGGAACGGCGCAAGGGTGGGGAAAGAATAACGCTTTATGGAACCGTTCGGTTCTTGGGCGAGGACATCACCGAATTGGCTCCGAGCGAACGTGTCAAGAGAGGCTTGGTGCTGTGTCGCGAGCGGCATCCCATCTTTCCAGAATCGGATCTCGTAGAAAACCTCAAAATTGCCGGATACTTGAGGAGTTCTTCAGAAATCAGGGAAATGATCGATTATGTCTTCGGGCTGTTCCCCACCCTCGTCCGTCTGAAGACTCGTAAGGCAGGGTTCCTCAGCGGCGGTGAACAGCAAATGCTGACCATCGGCATGGCACTTATCGTAAAGCCTAAGCTTCTTCTCTTGGATGAGCCCCTGCTCGGCCTCAGCCCGGTCATGCAGTCGACCCTGCTCGAAGCCGTAAAGAAGATTCGTGCCGAAACGGGCCTCACGATTCTCATTTCCGAACAGTTTGCCAGGCCGATACTTCCGATGATCGATCATGGATATGTGATGGAAAACGGAATGCTGACCATGGAAGGGACCGGGGCCGAACTTATGGAGAACCCCGAGGTAAAGGCCGCTTATTTCGGCATTTAGACCCGCACCGACATCCTCGCAGCCGGCGCTTCCGTCTCCGAGCCATACGTACCGGTTCACCCGACCAAGGGGGTTTAAGGAAGGACCTCACGATGACCTCAGATATGAAATACCCCACGATTTTCAAGGCATTCGCCGCAACGGCGGAAAAGTACCGTAACAAGACCGCCGTCGTCTTTCTGGGAACCAAGTTCTCTTACGGCAAGCTCTTGAGATTGGCCGAAGGATTTGCCGCCGGTCTTGCGTCCATCGGATTGAAAGAGAATGATCGCATACTGATGTACATTCCCAATTCAATCCACTTCGTCATCGCCTGGCTGGGCATCCAAAGGCTGGGTGGCGTGGTCGTCCCCATCACTCCCATCTATACTCCGGCGGACCTCAACTACATTGCCGGCGACACCGGGGCCAAGGCCGTCGTCTGTTCGGACCGCAATTACGGCTACGTAAAGCGATCCATGCCCAACACTTCCCTTGAACGCGTCGTCATCTGCAATCTGGCCGACTTGCTGCCCATTTGGAAGCGGATTTTCGGCGTCCTCGCGGATAAGATCCCTCGTGGAAAGGTGGAGCGGACCGAATTCATCAGTTTCATGACCGACATGGTATCAGGGAACCTGCCTCCCGCACCCGAACCCCGCACTACCGAAGACGACATCGCCGAGATCCTCTATACCGGCGGAACCACCAAGCACCCCAAGGGAGTGCCCCTTAGCCACGGCCTGTTCTTGGTCTCCTCGGACGAGCAGCTTTCTGTCCGAGATCCTCTGTTTCCCAAGGATAAGGACGTCATTTTGGGTGGTGCCCCACTGTTTCATGTGCTCGGACAAACGTGCAGCCTGTCGACGATCATAGTGGGAGGCGGTACCCTCCTGGTCAGCCCACGGGTAAATCTGGACGCGGTCTTTGATTCCATACAGAGGGACAAGGCCACCAGCATAATAGGCGTGCCGGCCTTCTATCGAATGGTGCTCGAACACAATAGAGTCGATCAGTACGATCTCTCTTCCTTGAAGTACTGTTTCTCGGGCGGCGACGTCCTCCCCCTGGAGGTATCCAAGCGATGGAAGAGCTTGTTCGGCGTACCGATAGTCCAGGGATATGGTGCAACCGAAACCTGCGGGGGTACACTGATGTGCCCCACCGACCGGGAGGCCCCGCCCCAAACCATGGGATTGCCGGTCCCCAGCAAACGAATCATGCTTACCGAGCCCAACGGCACGAAGCCTGTGGAAGCGGGTCAACCGGGTGAATTGCTGGTTTCGTCCGATAGAATGGTCGCTCGGTATCTCAACAAGCCCGAAGAATCCCAGGAATCGTTCGTTGAGATAGAGGGACGCCTTTGGTATCGCACATCCGACATCGTAAGGCAGGATGAAAACGGTTACATCTTCTTCGTGGACAGGGCCGTAGATACCATCAAGCACAAGGGCTATCGAGTATCGGCCTCCGAGATCGAGGCCGTGCTTCAGGAGCATCCTGCGGTAATCGAATCGTGCGTTGTGGGGATACCCGACGAGAAGGTCGGACAGAGAATCAAGGCGTTTGTTGTTCTCAAGAAGGACGTCAAGGGAATAACGGGCTACGAACTAACCAAGTTTTGCAGAGGTAAGCTCGCTCAGTACAAGATACCCCAATACATAGAATTCAGGGACATGCTTCCTAAGTCGAAGGTTGGCAAGCTACTCCGCCGTGAAGTTCGATCGGAGGAACAAAAACGTCGGGAGACGTGATCCGATCATTAGGAGCACAAATCATCCACGATCATTAGCCGGCTGATATCGCGACCGGCCTTACCATGCTCGTCATACGGGGCTCATGGGCAGGTATGGAGTATAGCCTTACTCCATGGGGCGTAAGTGCGTCCGCCCCGGGAGGATTGAGCCGCAGGCGGAGGCTGGTCTCGCCGGTACCTTTCCGGATTCGGAGATGGTGAATATACAAAGAGAATTTCATTGCCGCCGAAATAACGGCGAATGCTGCAAAGGGGAAAATTAATAAATGAATCTGGCTTACGAATGCTTGGAAAAGAACGCGTGCCGTATCCCGAATCGCCAAGCCGTCATTAACGGCGTCTCGGGTGAGGTTTATACCTACGCAGGTCTCAACGAACGGGTCAACTCAATGGCCTGCGCGCTTCAATCGCTCGGGGTGACCAAGGGTGATCGCATCGCCCTGTATCTCAGAAACATCCCCGAGTTCATCGTGAGCTTCTTCGCGCTTGCAAAGCTCGGTGCGGTGGCTGTGCCGTTCAATATCATGCTGAAGAAGATGGAGATTCAGTACATACTCAACCATTGCGAAGCCGACATGCTTATCGGCATGGCTGAGGAGACCAAGGAAAATGTCCTTCCCATATGGGGTGATCTACCGGCCCTTAAGAAAGTGGTCTTGGTCCACGACGCCGCGGATTCGGTACCCGACTTGAACGTTTTCAAGTATGAGGACCTGATCGGCCGATACGAGCCCAATTTTTCGGCCGTGGATGTTAGTGACGATGCAGGTCTTTGTTTACTCTACACTTCAGGAACGACCGGTCGCCCCAAGGGGGCCCTTGCGACTCATGGAGGCTGGCTGTCTCAGGCGGTGCTGAACGCATCTCACGTGGTGCCGATGACCGAAGAGGACTTGGTGCTCACGGGAGCCCCATTCTTCCACGTCTATGTCGTTTTTACGGTAATTCCCACCCTGTATGCAGGGGCCTGCGTAGTCACGCTGCAAAGGTTCTTTCCGAAACCCGCCCTTGAACTGGTTACAAACCACAAGGTCACCCATTTCATGGGAACACCCACAATGTGGGCCTATCTGGTCGAAGAATACCTCAAGAACCCCGAAAAGTACGATATCTCGGCTTTCTGGTTCGGCCAGTGTGCGGGATCGCTTCTTCCTTCGGAATTGGCCAAGCAGATTGAAGAAGTGTTCGGGATCGGTCTCGTGGAATGCTACGGATCCACCGAGACAGGAAGCACGGTGACGCACACGCGATTTCGTCATTTCGTCGCAGGCACTCCCGGGTGGGCCGCTCCAGGGTGGCAAATCAGGATAGTGGACGACTCGGGCAAGGACCTGCCGCCTGGAGAAATCGGCGAGCTTTGGTGCAAAGGGCCCGGTCTGATAAAGGAGTATTGGGGAGATTCCGAGATTACGGCGGCAAAATTCAAAGACGGATGGTGGAAATCCGGAGATCTCGGTTACCTCGGCCGACCGGACCAAAATGAAGGCTTTCTCTATATCGTGGACCGCAAGGACGACATGCTGTTGTGCGGCGGCTACAACATCTATCCAAGCGAGGTCGAAAACTACCTCGTGCAGAATCCGAAGGTCTTACAGGCGGTGGTGATAGGGGTCCCCGACCCGGTCAAGGGTGAGATACCCATGGCCTTTTTGGTAATGGGCCCGGGCCAAACAGCCACGGAAGAAGAGATGCTCCGGTGGGCGAAAACGAACATGGCGGCTTACAAAGCCCCGCGCAAAATCGTGTTTTCCACCATGGATGAACTGCCCAAGACGGCCACGGGTAAGATTCTGAAAAGGGAACTCAAGCGTCTCGAAGCTGAAAAAGCAAAGGCCGGCCTTGGCGCCCGGGCATAGCGCTTGAAGACTCATACAGTTGCGATCCCGGGGACAAAAACCCATGGGAATAGTGGAGCGCCGCTAATTCCCGGACAA
>JAZDOF010000250.1:0-3577 GCA_043799015.1 Pseudomonadota bacterium
TCTGAAACTCGGCAACCCCGCCGTTCTCAAGCTCCCTCCGCTCGAAGAACCATGAATTCGCATCCACCTTCTCCACGCCCTCCGGTCTCGGCAGGATGATTAGTTTTGCTGTGATGCCGTGCTCGGATAGCAGTCGAGCCCCGTCCAGAGCAGCCTTCAGGCCCGTGCCCGATTCCTCGGAGTCAAGACAGAAGAGGACACTTTTGATGGATCGCAATTTCGGAACGATGCGTTTCAAGTCGTCGCTTTTAATCCGGGTCGTCACCGGCGATATGACCGGGAATCCCCGCTCATGAAGGGCAATGGCGTCCGTGATGCCCTCGACGACGATCACGTATTCGGGGGCGGGTCGCGCGGACAGAATGTCCTCGTTGTATAGGCAGGAATTGCTGATCCCACGTGCGACATATGAATGGTTGTGCTCATTCCATGTCAACAACTTCTTATACTTCCCCTTCTCAAATTCCGTGTCCGGCGTCCATGGTGTTTTCCTGCCTATACCGTAGACTACGCGGCCCCGGCTCCAATAGGGGAAGACGATCCTCCGATCAAATAGCGGACTTAGTTTGATGTTGCGCGTTGGGTTGAGGGAAAACGCTCCCGATCTTGCCATTTGCTCGTGAGTGAGATCATACGGAGGTTCGGTCAGTATTTTGAGGATTCCGAGAGGATTCTTGTCGGTGAATTGATTGTCCGAATATCCGATTTTCAGTGACAGTATCGTGTCATCGGAAATCGCATAATTCGATTTGAGCCATTCCAGAACTTCCTCATTCTCAGGGGCAAGAAGACGCTCGTGGCAGTATTCGGAGAGCCCTTCCAACGCTGCGTAGGCATCTTCATTTCGTGCATGTTCCGCTTCGATGCGTGCAACGTCCCGTTCGTCTCCTCCCACCAGTTGCGACAAGGGGGGGAGCCCGCGCCGTGCGGCCAGCCAGTCACGAGCAGCCCGGTGTGTGTCGGACATGGGCTGTCCCTTCACGTGGCGAGTCACGCAACCGGCCTGGTAAAACTCGACCAATTGGAGCACGTCCCCCCCGACGTTACAGCCAAAACAGAACCAGCGCTGTTTTGAGCCGCCGTCCACGCGCAATGACGTATGAGATGCGCTCGCGTGGCGTGTACAATCGATCAGGAGAAAGTCGCCGCCGTCCCGGGTTATCCTGCCGGCAAATAAAACACGTGCGATATCAACGATGTCAAGCTCGGTAATTGTTCGATAATATTCGGCTTTATTTGGTATTTTTTCGTTGACATGCGGGGGGGTTGCGAGTACAATTTCTTTCATAACGAATTCTTTCTCCACAGGGGCCGTAACCCGATGCACTCGGGACGGCCCAGCTATGTGCAGTCCGGCCGGATTAGCTCTCCGCCGCCGGTTGCGGGTTCATGTTTCAGGCGCCCAGAACCGATTTGCTCTCGGTCTGGGCGCTTCCAGTTCTGTTAGGCGGCGCTGCGCTCCCGTGGCCGCTCCTGCTTGTCGATCGCCTTGAAATACAGATCCAGAGCGGCGCGGATGATCGGCGAAATTCCACGGGGTCCGGCGACTGCCTGTAGCCGTTTCCCCTGTTCGGCGGTGATATAGCTGTGTAATTTCCATTGTTTACCGTGAAACGTCATTTTGTGTGCCTCCGTGATGTTGTAATGGCATCTGCGTTGCATAGGGCTCCTTAACACGGTTACGGCGCCGACGCAAGCTTTTTGTTTTATGCCGAACGCAAATACAGTGAAGCTCCCCACAATACGTTTCGAGACAGGCCCCACGCCACTTACACCGGTTTTACCGACTTCCGATATTGGCTCACTTTTTTTCATGTTTGCATATCGCATGAGCGCCCTGGGTGCCGGGTCTGTGTGGTTGCAATGCAAAGAATACGCCCAAAGTGCGAGTCCAGGCGAGTGTCAATACGCCTGGGATGTTTTCGGGAAGCCATGCGCCGCGGGATTGTGGAAAGCGCTTCGGCGAGCGCCTGGGATGGTCGGAAAAAGGGGTTATGCTACATGTCCTGTCGGTTGGAAGTCACCCAGTGGCAAGGGTCGAAAGTCGGTCGAGTTGAGAAGGTATGGAAAAGGGGGGAAAGGGGGGGATGGGTGAGAGACGGGACGGTGAGAATTTGCGTTGTGGGGGATGCCGGCCGGGTCCGCCTGGACGGCGAGCCCGGCCCTGGTTGAATCACAAGTCGGGATCGTATCCCTCGAAGAAGGCCCGCTCCCGCTGGGTCATGGCCTCTACATCAATCGACCACCGCTCGGCATCGTGCCGTCCCGCCCTGGGAGTCCATTTCAGCGGGAAGCCGGCAGCTTCGAGCGCTTCCATATCGCGGTAGAGCGTGCGGATAGTCACATTAAATGACTTGACTATGTCGGGGACGGCGAGCCCGGCCGGGCTGTTGATCAACATTCGGACCAGCCGCCATTGACGGACGACTTGCGCGTGGCGATTGCCATTCACGGTTAAGATCCCTGCAATTCGCCCTGAACGCGTTCCCATGCCTCGCGGGCCGTCTGAATGGCCTGTTCCACGTCGCCGGGCCTATACATGCGCGTGAAGGCTCCCGGCCTGCGGAGAAGATTCAACTCCTCCGTCAAATAGATGCTGGTGGAATATGCCAAGTCGTGGAATTCCAAGTCCTCCGGTATCTGCGGATCCGGTTCGCTGTAACCCCTCCGGCATATGCGGAGTGCGAACACGTTTCCAATCTCCGAGCCGTCGGACGCGTCCACGGACATCAATTCCCAGGGTCCGAAACGACGGATAAGCCCGTGCCGCGCGGTGACGAAGCCCGCGTCAATGGCATCCTGTTTCCGTGCAAACGATGGTAGTGTGCTGGTCATATTATATCCCCTCCGGTGTATAGGTCTGAAAGTTTACGGCCCGGCTGAAAAACGAGTCAAGCCACGCGGCCCGCTCGGGATGACTGAGCCACGCGGCAAGCTCCCTCTGCGGCAAGTATGGAAGTGTCTCCCACAAGTCCGCCTCGTCGGCTGTCGTGCCGAGCCCGCCCTGAATCCGGTTCCACAGGATAGTGACTCGCTGTCTGGTTATCTGCGGGGATCTCATGATTCACCCTCCAGTAGCGGCGAAGCCGCTCTCACCGACACTCCGTCCCCTTCGATCAACGGTTCCCAAACCGAGTCCTCATGTTCCACGATGTCAATGAGCAACTCGATTTCCGCCCGTACCGGCTCTCGCAAGTCGGCCGGGCACGTGAACCAGAGCCACGATGCAAGGTTGTCCGCCGAATGGTCGCGGCCGTCTTGTAAGAGATCCGCGAAGTATCGAGATGCGAGCATGGTAATTGTTTCGCCGTCGTGTTCAGTGCTGGTCATTGGTCCCCCCCTCCACAGTCGTCACATGCCCAAAAAGCGGCATCCTGTTGTGTCATCGCGTCGCGGGGATGCCTCCCACAAACGATGCAATGAATGTCCCCCGCGGGAATCAATAGGTTTGCCAAAGCCGAAAGTTCGGCTGCTTCCTCGTAATCCGCAGCCCGCGCCCTGGAAACGGCCACGGCCTCGAGTGTCTGGTTTGCGTACACGGTGTGAAATCGCGCTGCATCAGCCATAGCCTCGGATC
>JAZDOF010000273.1:0-2979 GCA_043799015.1 Pseudomonadota bacterium
GGCAATCCCTTCTGACTGCACTCTATCATCTCGATAGAGCACGCACGATCCTGGAAAGGAACCTTGGCAGGTTCGAGACCCTTTGTCCTCCACCGCAGGTGACGCTCTTCAGGGAGGACCTCAGTAATTACGGAAGACTGATGAGTTCATGCGACGATGAGTCAACCCGGCCGGCCCACGGTTCCCACTCCGATGTTCGCCCCGAGTGTGAGTCGAAGACCAGGAAGATCGGCGCGTCTTTGGCAACGTTTGCCGAGGGTGTAATCCGACAAAAGAGGCAGTCGATCAAGGAGACCCTTCACACTACGGTTCAGCTACAGTTGCTTGCCTTCGGCATCGTTGCCGGCGGGCTTATGGCAACCGGCGGGTTCTTGATCACAAAGGTCCTGAAGCCCTTGAGGCGGTTGGAAGAAAACACCGAGAGAATTGCCAAAGGGTGTTTCGAGCCCATTGACGATCTCCCGCCGGAACGGGAAGTACGCGATATCTTTGAATCCTTCAATAGGATGGCACATGAGCTGAAAATAAGAGAGGAGCAGCTCGTGCAATCGAAAAAACTTGCATCCTTGGGGACGATGATGGCCGGTGTGGCACATGAGGTCAACAATCCCCTGTCCAACATATCGTCGTCATGCGAGATCCTTCTGGAAGAGTTGGAGGACGACGACAAGGACCGGCAACGGGATCTTCTGAAAAAAGTCCTGGAGCAGGTGGATAAGGCTGGAGGCATAGTTAGAGACCTTCTGGAATTCTCCCGGTCCAAGGAGTTTCTTAAAGAATCTTTCAATGTTAAGGACATTCTCGAACGGACCCTGCGTTTGTGCCGCGGTCAGATTCCCGCGAGTATTCAGGTGGTCACAAAGATTGATGAAAAATTGGCGCTGTTCGCGGACAAGCACAGGATGCAGCAAGCATTCATGAATCTGATAACCAACGCGGTCCAGGCCGTCGGGGCCGACGGAGAAATCAGAATCGGCGCCTATGGCGACCGTGACGGCATGGTGACGATTCTGATTCGAGACACAGGCCACGGAATTTCGGAAAAGGCCCTTCCCCACATTTTCGATCCGTTTTACACCACCAAGGACGTCGGACAAGGCACGGGGTTGGGGCTCTTCATAACCCATGACATCATCGTCCGACATGGGGGCACGATCCGAGCCGGGAGTAATCCGGGCAAGGGAACAACGTTCATAATAAAGATGCCCGCCCAGGAGTAACTATTCACTTACGGGCGGTAAATTCCAATCTCAACGTGGCGCAGGCTTTCCAGCCTGCGAATTTTCTTAGTGCGATCTCGGCAGGCCGGCAAGCCTGCCCCACACGAGTGAATGGTTACCGCCGAGGAGCCCGAACCATGAACAAGCCGGCCAGATTATTGATCGTTGATGATGAAGAAATGGCCCTTACGAACCTCGCACACATCCTCAAGAAGCAGGGCTACGAGATTGTGACCGCCGATAGCGGTCCAAAGGGACTCGAACTCGTCCGTGCCGGCCGGTTTGATGTTGTCCTGACGGATTTGAGAATGGAAAAGGTTGACGGGATGAGGATACTCGAAGAGACCCGGCGCCTGCATCCCGACACGGAGGTGCTCATGATAACGGGTTACGCCACCGTGGATAGCGCCATCGAAGCCATGAAGAAAGGCGCGTATCATTACATCGCCAAGCCTTACCGTATTGAGGAGGTGCGAAAGGTCGTAGCCGAAGCCGTTGAAAAGATTAGTCTTCGGGAAGAGAATGTACGACTTAAAGAGGATCTCAAGAGAATCCGAGCGGCTGAGGGAACCAAAATAATCACCAAGGACCCGGTCGTGATGAGGATCCTTCAGACGGCCAAGCAGGCCGCTCAAACGGATTGCAACATCATCGTGAGCGGTGAATCGGGCACGGGAAAGGAACTTCTCGCACGGTACATTCACGAGCAAAGCAGACGAAGTGAAGGCCCGTTCATGGCCGTCAATTGCGGGGTCTTTACGGAAGATCTCCTCAGCAATGAGCTTTTCGGGCATGGAAAGGGGGCTTACACCGGTGCCGACTCAAGGAAAAACGGGATAATGGAGTCGGCCAAAGGGGGGACCCTCTTCCTGGACGAGATCACGGAGATGTCCGCCAACATGCAGGTAAAGCTCCTGCGTGTCATCCAGGAACGTCAAATGATGCGAGTCGGAGGCACGTCCACCATAAAAATCGACGTGCGCTTCATTGCCGCGACAAACCGCAACGTACAACCGGCAATCCAGGCCGGGGAGTTTCGTAAGGACCTATACTACAGGCTCAATGTGGTCTCCCTGGACCTGCCTCCGTTGGCTTCCCGCAAAGGCGACATACCGCTCTTGTCTCAGTACTTCCTGGAAAAGCACTCGGCATTGTTGTCGAGGAAGGTCCCCACACTATCCAAAGAAGTTATGGACATTCTGAAGGGTTATGATTTTCCCGGGAATATCCGAGAGTTGGAAAACATCATAGAACGGGGTTTGGCTCTGGCTACTGATAGCGTCATCGGTCCTGAGCATCTGCCCGACGATATTCGGGATTTCAACATAAAGATCTTCAGACGTAGAGACGGTAGGTTGCCCACTCTTGAAGAACAGGAAATCGAATACATCAAAAGGGTCTTGGCCGAGACCTCGGGCAATAAGACGCTGGCCGCTGAAACCCTCGGTATTGATCGGGTATCGCTTTGGCGCAAGATTAAAAGATATGGCTTGGAATAGCGATCCCGCGGCCACGCCCTGCGAACTCGGACAGGTCATGGCGGTTGCCGAGATTAGTGTCCGTTTGACGGCTCGGATATCGTCTTAGTGGTCCGTTTCCTAAATACGGTGACGAATAAAGAGACCCCTCCCCAGCCCTCCCCGTCAAGGGGGAGGGAGCTTCCCCCCGTTTAGGGGGGGATAAGTGGGGGGTTCTTCCGAGCTGGACTGATGAGAACCGGCGAATACAGGTACCCGGCACCACGCTGGAATGTGCGACC
>JAZDOF010000292.1:0-2415 GCA_043799015.1 Pseudomonadota bacterium
TCCTATCCCGCGGCAGAGGCTTACGGCGCGGTCTTGGCCTATGCCGAGGCGGTGAGAACCGCGGGTAGCTCAGACAAGGATGAAGTCGTCAAGGCATTGGAAGGACTGTCGGTTGAGATCCCCGTCGGCCGAATCACCATCAGACGGGAGGACCATCAGGCAATAGTACCGGCTTTTTGGGGCCGAACCGTCGGAGACAATGCGTACCGCTTCAAAACCATCAAACCCCTCAGAATGCTGGATGGAGCGGACATCACACCGCCCTGGACCGAAACGGGATGCCGCATGGCCAAGTAACCGGTCTGCAATGTGGGGGCCTTTCCGAGGCCGTCTCAAGACCATCTGTCGGATGGAAGACGTAATATGATTTTCGTAGCGGGCCTCCTGGAGGTGATTACGGCACGATTTTGCCTCCGGTCCGGTTCTTTAGACGGCGTCTCTCATGTCGGTATCCGTCTTATAGTGTCACGCTTTGAGAATTGCGGGAACCCTGAACGGTTAAGTGAATCGAAACAAACATCTGTAGGGGGGGGGTTATCCCCGCCCGCCGTCGGCTTCCAGGAAACGGGCGGGGATAAACCCCGCCCCTACGTTACCTTGGTTCCGCCGGGCCGTCTTGTCGAACGGGCCCCCCGCCCGATCGCCCGCACTCAACCGACGGTTTCCATTCATGAAAAGCACCGGTTTCTTCGGTGGCTCGTTCACAAGTTGCTTGCCTTTTCAAAACCCGACTGTTATAAATAACGCGTTATGATTTTTCTTTTTTTTGTGATTTCGGAGGGTGTCGATGACTCTAACCAAGGCTGACATCGCGAAAAAGATCGCTGATGACTGCGGGTTCATGAAAGGTGAAGCGACCGAGATAGTGGAAAAGCTGCTTGACATCATTAAGGACAAGCTTATCGCAGGTGAAGATGTCATGATTTCGGGGTTCGGCAAATGGACCGTTAAAGCAAAGCACTCGCGACGGGGTCGGAACCCGCAAACGGGGGAGGAGCTTATCCTGGACGCCAGGCGGGTGGTAACGTGGAAGTACTCTCCGGTTTTGAAGAAGGCCGTGAACAGCTCCCATTCGAAGTAGACGGTCTTCTTTTCCGCACGGGGTTTAATGATCGTCGTTCATATGACGAGCTCGTTTTCGGCGGTCGGCCGGGGTGGTATGAGTCGAGAAGGACCTGCCGGCGGCATTGGTGCTTACCGGCGTAAATGCAGGGACCTACTCGGTCCCGAGCATTTATACCACTTAGGTGGGCTCGGGGGCTCAGGAACGAAGACGGGGCGGCTTTGCGCCGCCCGAAGTCCGGAATATCCCGGACCATATACACCGAATGAAATGGCCTGCGCTCCGGTTCCCGCCCGACCGCACACGAGAAATGGAGTAAATAGGCGGCAGGATGGTTCCATATGGCCGATCAGACAAGCAGCACAACCGGCAAGGTACCGCTAAAAGCCTTTCTATCGGACTTCAAGTCGGGAATACCCGATCATGAGTTGAAGGACAAGTACAGCCTTACGGCCAAGGGCTTCGTAAGCATTATAAAGGCCCTCCTGGATAAGAAGGTAATCGGCAAGGAGGATTTGGCGACTCGGAAGCGTATCGTGGAACAGAGAGAGGCCGCTAAGGAATCGGCGTTTCTCCAGGCCCTTTTTCTATGTCCTCACTGCGGCCACCCGCACCCTACAAAGTTCCCCGTGTGTCCTGCATGCGGTTTTACGCCCGATGACTCGCTCCCCCCCGAGGAGGTCCTCGTTTCCCTCACGACGCACCATGGACATTTTCACGTTCAGGAGGAGCTCGAAGTAGAGGACGACGAAGATATCGACGACGGCGAGATGGAAGATGAAGGAAGCCGAGAAGAAAGCGCTCCGCCTCCAATTCCTCCCCCCGATGAAGAATCTCCGGCGAAGAAAAAGTCTCTTTTTGCACGCCTCACCGACAGGTTCACGAAGTAGCGCAATCGCCGCCCACAAAACATGTCGTAAGCGTTCACCACGATGGATGAAGAATTAACCACTAAGCGACAAAGGCACAAAGAAATCAAAGGCTAATAATCTTCAGGTGCCTCCGGGCCGCTCCGGCACTTTGATGGACCGGCGGACACGATTTGTGAACCAAAAGGGGTTTACAAATCATTTCAAGTTTTTCTTCGTGTCTTGGTGACTTTGTGGTTAAGTTTTCCGGATTCAAGAACCCGTCCCGGTGAACGGTTACAGCCGACGAATAACATGAGCAGGCTCATCCGATATTTCCACGGGCCTTGTTTCCCGAAACCACTCCGCTTTCCCAGGCTCTATCGCTTCTTCTCCGTCCGTTTGAGCCGACCGGAAGCATCTCTGACCTCTATCCGGTCCCCGTGCCGGACTTGTTTTTCGATGACCTTGCCCTGTGGGTCACGTACGACGGTAGTATCGCCT
>JAZDOF010000296.1:0-5701 GCA_043799015.1 Pseudomonadota bacterium
GGCGACAGAATTCATATCGTGCAATCGTTCGTGGGGAAGGTCTTGTCCAGTTGGGCCATTTTGCCGCCGATGCTGGGGTTCTTCTCCACGAGATGCACTTGTATTCCCATGTCTCCCAAGTCGAGAGCGGCCTGCATTCCGGCAATGCCCCCACCGATGATGAGAACTTCTCGAGACGCCATATCAACGTACCTTCCGTCGGTTGGTAAATTCCGCCTTGATTCCCTAATACCGGTTAACTTCTCGTCACACGGTCAAGCTCTGAGCGAGAAGATCATTGATGTCGCGGATCTTAAGGTCCGTTTCCATATCGCGCAAAGCGCAGCTCAAGTGAAGCCGACACTTGGGGCAGGCCGTGACGAGGGTCTGAGCCCCGGTAGCCTCGGCTTCCTTAATTCGTGTCTTTTGGATTTCTTTGGAACAGCTCGAACAGGTCATCCACGCGCTGGTTCCACAGCAAAGGGCATTCTCCCGGTTATGGTCCATTTCGTTAAGCTTGATTCCGGGAATGCTCAGCAAGAGCTCCCGTGGGGAATCCATAATGCCGGCCTGCCGCCCGAGACGGCACGGGTCATGATAAGTCAACACTCCTTCGGAAGGCTGAAACGTTACGTCACCCGATTTCACCCGTTCCGCCAACAGTTCGTAGAAGTGAACAAATTCAAGCCCGGAATCGCCCACGACCTCGGGATAGTACTTCTTGAACGTGAGATAGCCCTCCGGACAACTGAAGACCACTCGCTTGCACCCGAGGCCTTTGATCAAGTCGATGTTTTGTCGGGCCAGCCGCGCGAAATTCTCCCGGTCGCCGTTCCACAAAAGGTCGTGCCCGCAGCAACGCTCGTCATCATGGATCACCGGCGTTACTCCGGCGGCGTTGAGCAGCTTGAGCACGCCCCTTGGACCCTCCATGACGTCGAGGCCCCAATCCACATTGAACTCGACATCGAAAAACGGGGCGCACCCCACAAAGTAGTACGTATCTCCCGATTCGGCGGTCTTCCCCGCTTCCCTCGCCCATTCGGTTTTGCTCTGTTTTGCTCCAAGGGCTTGCAATCTCATAATACCCTGGAACAAGCCTCGATGGGCCGGCGTGCAGGCGACCCCGCTGTTCACAGCCTCCGCACGAACTTGCCGCACGAATTCCGGATAGTCGATGCGAGCCGGACACCGGACGCTGCACTGACCACATGACAGACAAGACCAGATATTCGGACTTCGGAAGATGTCGTCTTCCTCATCCATCAAGGTCTTTTCCACCATTAGGCGCGGCGAGAAATCAGGGCTGACGCGGGCTACGGGGCAACTACCGGTACACATTCCGCAGTCCAAACAGTAGTAAGCCTGTGTCTGTGCCACAATGTCGGACAGGTTCATGCCGCGGTCTCCCTTCGGACTATGGGGTTACGGCCAAGCTTACGAAGCTCTTCCGTAAAGTCCCTCACCACGTCGGCGAAGCGCTGCCCCTCCGACGCCGATATCCATTCCCTTCGCAGGCGCCCTTCATCAATGCCGAGGAGTTTCATCAACTTCTTGGTCTTTTCAATTACTTTTTGAGCCTTTTCATTACCTTCCAGGTAATGGCATTCTCCGATGTGTCAACCGGTGACCAAGACGCCGTCGGCACCCTTTTCGAAGGCCCGCAGAATGTAGGACGGCGCCAGCATTCCCGAACACATCAACCGGATCAAACGAATACTCGGCGGATACTGGAACCTGCTCACCCCCGCCAAATCCGCACCGGCATAGGAACACCAGTTGCAGGCGAAGGCGATGACCTTGGGTTGAAACTCAGCAGACATGATTTCTCCAGGGTAATGATCTTACGCCGTTTACCCTCAAGACTACGTCGGTTTGTTCGAGGGGCCGCGGCTGCCGGTTTACACTACCATACCGGCCGATCCACATTCGATCGGAGTCCGTCATTTGTCAACGCTACGTGTATGCGGTACCGGGTTCACGTCCCGGCTGTCGATCGGCATGAAGGGAAGGCGGTGGGTCGCGCCGGCCTGCCGCCGCACCTACCGCCGAATTGCCGCCGGTTTACAGTAAGCCCTTTTCTCGGAGCACTTCCTTCGGTGATACCATGTGCTTGTCGAACCATTGACCGCTTCGCACATCCCCTAAAGCCACGGCCAACAGTTCCGAAAGATAGATTATCGGCATGGCGTACGTTCTTCCGGTTTGGGCTGAAAGATCGGCCTGCCGTGTATCCAGGTTGGCCTGGCACATGGGGCACATGGTGACGATCGCGTCCGCCTGAAGGTCGCGGGCCATGTCGAGGAGTTTTCCCGAAAGTTTGAGCACAAGGTCCGTTCGCGTCAACGCAAGGGAACCACCGCAGCAATCCGTTTTATACGGCCACCTCAGAACCTCGGCGCCCAGCAGATCAAGAACCTCGTCCATCTGCATGGGGTTTTCTATATCGTCCGGTTCAAGGACTTCCGGAGGCCTCACCGCGAGGCAGCCGTAATAGGGAATTACCTTAAGGCCCTTGAGAGGCTTCTTGATGCGTTCCTTTACAAGAGACCGAAGTTCGGCCAAGTGAAACATCTCGATCCCCGAGAGAACCTTGATTTCACCCTTGTACGGGAACTCCTTCCGGAGCGCATCATTTTCCCCCAAGCTCTTGGCTGCGTGCTTGAGCCTTAAAACGCACGCGGCGCACGGGGCCACCACATCCCGACCGAGCCCCTGTGCCACCATAAGGTCACGGGCCGGTAGGGCTACTTCCAGGTAAGCATCCACCACGTGGGCCGAAGACGCTCCGCAACACGTCCAGTCCGGTAACTCGGACAACCGGACGCCAAGCATCTCAGCCGCGCTCCTGAACGACTCGTCAAGCTCCCGGGCGGAACCCGTCAGCGTGCATCCCGGGTAGTAGCTCAGATCCATGACTATCCTCTATCCTTATTTGAAACGTGACTTGTTGAACAGCTCTTTGACTTCGCCGCACTTGGGTGACATCTTCGGCATAATGTGCATCTTGCCCTTGCGAAACATCTCCATACCGAGTTTCATGTCGTCGAAGTACGTTCCTGTCTTCATCTTGTAGAAGCCCACCAAGGATAACTCATGCACCCTGCCGAACATGCGCACGTTCTTCATGAACGCCTCATGGAAGGCGGGCACCTTCACATCCGTCCTGACGAGGCCGCTCTGGAAGATTTGATGTCTG
Source organism: Pseudomonadota bacterium (assembly GCA_043799015.1). Taxonomy (GTDB): domain Bacteria; phylum Desulfobacterota; class Desulfomonilia; order Desulfomonilales; family Desulfomonilaceae; genus JAZDOF01. Next base: position 3,179 of record JAZDOF010000296.1, read on the forward strand.
ATGGGGTCCAGCAGCGCCGGGACATCGATTCCATTGGGGCATCTGGCGCCGCAAGTGTGGCAGGATAGACAGAGCCATATGCTCTTTGAGTTCACGATCCTGCCAACTTCTCCCAAGACGGCGAGGCGCACCATTTGATGCGGAAGGTAATCCATCTCAGGCGCAACCGGACACCCGGCCGAGCATTTACCGCATTGATAACACTGATTTATCACCGACGCCAAATCTCCGTGCGAACCCTGTCCACCTTGGCTTTGCGTGCTTGCCGGTTGCATCTACAACTCCTATATCCGCTACGGTAGTCGGGGCCGCAAGCGGCCCCTTTCCACTTCTAATGATTGAACGCCCGTCCTCACTCGGATCTCGCGCCTCCCGCAGCCGATTCATCGACCCCGAGAGAGATCATCCGTAGAGGAAGAGCAAAGGCCTATTCCCTACGAGGCGGCCCTGAAAAGGGCGTCGATCTCCTGGAACACCTGATCGTCTCTGAAATGCTGAAGGTCTATGGCCCTTCCCGGGCACACCGACGAACAGATACCGCAGCCCTGACAAAGCGCCGTGATTATCTCGGCCTTGTGTGTGGTTTCGTTTATGAACGGGGCCCCGTAAGGGCATAGTCTCACACAAGTGAGGCACACGGCACACTTGTCGGGGTCCACCTTGGACACGACGCCCGAGAAAGTGAGTTCCTTCTTGCTGAGCAGTATGGAAGCCCGTTGGGCCGCCGCCGTAGCCTGCGCGATCGACTCGTCGATGGGCTTGGGATAGTGGGCCATACCGGCGAGGAAAACGCCTTCCGTGGTGAAATCCACGGGCCGCAGCTTCATATGAGCTTCCATGAAATAGCCGTATGAATTGATGGTCACCTTGAACAGCTGACCCATTTGTCGATTGGTCTCTGCCGGATCGACAGCCGCGGCCAAAGTCAGGACATCGGCCCATATGGTAATGGGGCGGTTGAGGACGGGATCGGACAAGTCGATACGCAGCCTATCCTCCTCCGGCTTGATGGCGGGTTTGGATTCCGGATCGTACCGGATGAAAATGGTGCCGGCCCTACGTTCGGCTTCATAGTATTTTTCAAGCAGCCCGTAGGTCCTCATGTCACGGTAGAGAACGTAATTTTGGATCCCGGGGTTGATCTCCCGCAGTCGCCCGGCCAATCTTATCGAGCCCGAACAACATATCTTCGAGCAGTACGGCCTTTCCTCGTCGCGAGACCCGACGCATTGAACAAACACAGCGCTCTTCATTTTCTTCAATGACGGGTCCCCGGCCAGGATCCTCTCTTCCAGAGAGTGCTGCGTCTCTACGGCCTTATGATGCCCAAAGAAATACTCCTTCGGCTTGGACTCCACCGCACCGGTCGCGATGACCGCCGCGCCGAACTCCAACTGCTTCGCGTCTTCTCCCTCCTTGGTCACCGTGCCCTTGAAATGGCCCACGTGACCGGTGAGCTCGGAGAAGGCGGCTTGTTTGAACACCTCGATTTTGGGATGACTCTCCACTTTGGAAATCAGGTCGGTTAGGAAGGGTTTCACCTCTTCGCCGTGAATGGTCTTCTCTATGAGGTGGGCATTTCCACCCAGCTTGTCGGTTCTTTCCACTAAATAGGTGTCGAACCCTTGGTCCGCCAAGTTGAGCGCCGCTGTCATGCCGGCAACGCCTCCACCAATAACCAGCCCCTTGGAAACGACCTCTCCTTTACCTTTCTGAAGCGGGGCAAGAAGCAACGCGCGGGACACGGCCATTCTTGCAAGGTCTTTGGCCTTTGCCGTGGCTTTTACCTTATCGTGGGCATGAACCCAGGAGCACTGGTCCCGTATGTTGGTCATGGTGAAGAGATACGGGTTAAGTCCGGCCTTTTCCATGGTGACCTGGAACAAGGGTTCGTGAGTCCTTGGACTGCACGCGGAGACCACCACCCTGTTGAGGTTGTGTTCCTTGATGATGTCGAGGAACGACTCCTGGGTATCCTGAGAGCAGGTAAAAAGAGTCTCGGTTGCGAACACCACGTTCGGCAAGGTCTTTACATGCTCCACTACCGCAGGCACGTCCACGACGTTTGCGATGTTGATGCCGCAACGACAGATGAACACGCCGATGCGAGGTTCTTCTCCGGACACGTCACGCTGGGGAGGAAACTGCTCTTTGGTGGTCAAAGTGTCCCTGGCGGATGTTAGCAGCCGGGAAGACGCCCCGGCCGCCGCGGATGCTTCCATAACGGTCTGGGGGATGTCCTTGGGACCCTGTATCATGCCGGCCACGAATACGCCGGGTCGGCTGGTTTGAACAGGTGCGAAGCTGCTTGTCTCGGCAAAGAGGGATTGATCCAATCGCACTCCGAGCTTTTCGGCTAGTAATCTGCTCTTTTCCGAGGTGCGCAAGCCCGCGGCCAGCACCACCATCTCGAAGGTCTCGGTCACCAAACCTTGACCGTCATCAAGATAGGTAATGTTGAGGTTGTTGGTCCTGGGGTCTTCCACAACCCTGCTGACCATCGAACGCACGAACCGAACGCCC